>NZ_JBXAYH010000004.1:0-152407 GCF_056782195.1 Dellaglioa sp. CoH-55-MRSF-8 | reverse complement strand
GGACATACAAAAATCCCTCCATGATTATCGGATGAAATTATATTATTTCATCTGACAACCATAAAGGGATTATTACAAAGCTTTAAAAACTCAGTGGCGCCTTTTTCACAAACAAGAAACAGAACTAGAAAGTTCAAAATCTGTTTATTTTTTTAGTACGAAAGAATATATGACGCAACAGAATGTTGTTGATTTAGGATTAGAACAAAGTTCTAACTTCAAAAAAGTCTATGAAACATATCAAGATATTTTATTAGCTATCAATAAAGCCGACACTTCTAATTTAACTCAGTTATTAGAAGACTATCAACCTAATAACAGTGAAATGGATACTGTAATAACCACTTTTAAAAAGAATCAGCATTATATTAAAAATAGTTTATCTTCACCATATTCAAATGGCCCTATAGAGGGACTTAACCGAAAAATTAAAACACTTAAACGTAGCTGTTACGGTTTCAGAAACTGGCATCATCTATTTGAAAGAATTTTATTAATTCATAACTAAAAAAAGGAAATCCTTTTGGATTTCCCTTAATTAAATTAGACGTTTATCGTCTCACCAACACTATTTGACGCAGACCCAAAAATAAGAAGCCCTACAAACCATAGTTTGTAGGGCTTCTTAAGTATTTTACATATTTTTAATTAATTGTCTTGCAATATACGTTGCATAATACTTTGAACCATCGGGATCTGGATGAACATTATCATCATAAAACCACTCTGTATGATCCTTACTATATGAATACCAATCAATTATATGCAAATTTGAATATTTTTTCTTTTGTGTCTCCAACATGCTATTAACGGTACCTTCCCAACGCCTTGTTGGGACATGTACATTAATCCAGTAAACTTGTTTCCCCGAACCAACTGCACTCATAATATCGTCAAACTGATCGGTTGTAAATGGACTATTTGTCCCTAAACCAATAACAACGTTATCTTGAAGTTTACCTTGCTTAGCCAACAACCTAATATCATCAGCAGCTGTATATACCTGACGACCGACTTTTGCATCAACATACATATGTGGGAAATCATCTTGTAATATGTTTTCTCCATCTGCCAATACAGAATCACCAATTGCCGTTGCATATACGCTTGAGGCTTTTTTTGTCTCAGCCTTTGTTAATGATGTTGGGCTTTGTTTTTCAGCAACTACTTTTGAAGAACTAGTTTTAGAAGCACTTTTGCTACTTGATTGTTTTTTCTTAGAACTAGACGAGCTCGGTTTTTTTAATGCGTCAGCATTCTTTTTATCAGCTACTTTAGCATTCTCACTAATAGTATTCTGTAAAGCATTCACTCCAGTAATTGAAAGACTTGGTCCGTTAATTATTCCAAACAACGCTATACCAATTATTAATGCACCCACAATAATAGAAAATTTTTGACGAGTTTTTTTAATATCCTTTGTAAAGGTTTCTTTAATAAATGTAAATGTTTGTTTATAATTAAATCTTTGTAGAGGTCTTTCTAAGAATCGATATGACAAATCACTCACTAATAAAATGATAGATATTTCAATTAGCGCGTTTAGCCATGGATGATCACCTATACTCTGAATCTTTGACTCATAGAATACCATTATTGGAAATTGATATAGGTAAATGCCATAACTTCTCTTACCAACCCAAGTAAAAACAGGATTTGTCATAATTTTGTTCATATCCGCTCCAGGATGTGCAATTGTAGCTACAAAAATCATAACTAAAACTGAAAAGAAAAACATCCCTCCACGATAAACAAGCGAACTTTGATCTGACATAGTCAAAAACAAACTAATAATTGTTATGAGCGATACTATACCTAACGCATCTAAAACAAATCGGCCTTTTTTTGAAATTTCCTTTTTTAAAGAACTGCTTGGCCAAATAAATGAAAGTGCTGACCCCAATAAAATTGAAAACATTCTTGTATCCGTTCCATAATAGACACGACTTGGATCAGATCCTGCTTTATACAAGAAGGCCATCGCTAATGCGGAAATAAAAGCTAAGATAAAGATAAGATTAAAAATCCGTTCTTTTCGTTTTAAAAACACAATTAGCAACGCCACTATAATAGGCCAGAAAAAATAGTACTGACCTTCAATTGATAGCGACCAAAGATGCGTAAATGGTGATGGCGTCCCGAAATGATCAAAATATGATTCTTTGTGCAAAACTTGAAACCAATTATAAACATATAACAAATTTGATGCGAAAATTTCTTGAATATTTTTCAATAACTCTCTTTGAAATAGTGTTATATAGGCAATAGTTGCAATCAACATCGTCAATAACGCTGGATAAAGTCGTCGAACCCGTCGAATATAAAAGCCTAGAACATCAATTTTTTTATTTTGTTCCCATTCCTGATTAAGTAAATCAGTAATCAAGTAACCCGATACAACAAAAAATATCGGTACACCTAAGTATCCACCTTGTAGACTAGATGGCACGAGGTGATAAAGGATAACCCCAATAACAGCCAATGTCCTCACGCCATCAAAGCCAGTAATATATCTGGCTTTTTTTAATCTTTTTTTCTTATCCATCTTGTTCCGTTCTCCTCTTATCTTATATAAATTACCCTTTTATTTGCTGATAGCGTAACCGTAAATTATTAATATTCCGAATTATTCAACGAACTCAAATGAGAATTTATCAATTCTCACTATATCCCCACTTTTAGCACCACGTTCACGTAAAGCATCATCGACACCCATACCACGAAGTTGACGTGCAAAACGCATCAAACTTTCGTCTCGGTCCATATTTGTCATTTGGTATAGACGTTCTAATTTTTCTCCAGAAAGAACCCAAGTTAAATCTTCATCCCTATTAATAACAAAATCAGGTGCAGATTTTTCTTGTTCTTTTTCGAAATCATAGATTTTTTGTTGTGCTTCTTGTTCTTTCAAGTTTAGTGCTGGGAACATTGGTGTTTCTTCCAATAAATCACCAGCTACATTCATTAAGGTTTGTAGTCCCTCACGAGTAATAGAAGAAGTAGAAAATACACGAGGTGTTTCTTCCACTGTAGAATCTTCTGCCAATTGTTTTTTAAATGCTTCTAACTGTTCTGCAGCCCCTGGCATATCCATCTTACTTGCCACAATTAATTGCGGACGTTCAAGTAATTCAGGGTCATAATTTTTTAATTCTTTATTAATCTTAAGATAGTCGTCAAACGGATCACGACCTTCTTCAGGATTCATATCAACTAAATGAAGAATAACACGTGTCCGCTCAATATGACGTAAAAATTGAATTCCTAATCCAACGCCAACTGAAGCCCCTTCAATCAATCCGGGTAAATCAGCAATAACAAAATCACGGTTATCATCTAAACGAACCATCCCTAAATTAGGTGATAACGTTGTAAAATGATAATCTGCAATTTTAGGTTTGGCACTTGTCACAACTGAAAGAAGCGTTGACTTACCGACAGATGGAAATCCAACTAACCCAACATCAGCTAAAACTTTTAATTCAAGTTGAATTTTACGTTCTACTCCAGGTTCACCATTTTCAGAAATTTCTGGAGCTGGATTTTTAGGACTAGCAAATCTAATATTGCCACGACCACCTCGACCACCCTTGGCAACAACAGCATAATCTCCTTTATGAACGAGATCAGCGATTACTGCTCCTGTTTCAGCATCTTTAATTGTTGTTCCTTCTGGTACTTGAACTCTTTTATCAGGTGCACCATGTCCGTGCATCCCTTTAATCATTCCTTTTTCACCAGATTCAGCTCTAAAATGTTTACTGTATCTAAAATCCATTAAAGTTCTTAATCCTTCATCTACTTCAAATACAATACTACCACCACGGCCACCATCACCACCGGCTGGTCCACCATTAGGTACATATTTTTCTCGACGGAACGCTACCATCCCGTCGCCACCTTTACCTGCTTTTATTTCAATTGTAACTTGATCTATAAACATACGATCACCTATTCTTTCCGTTGACTACTAACTTACTATTTTAAAGAAGAAAAAGTCATTTGTCTATGTATTTACTTAACTCTTTTAAAAATTCAAGCCAATTTCTCATATTTCAAATTTTTTTGGTATTTTTGAATGTTTTTGGTTGATTTTGAATGTTTTTGGTGGTATTTTATTTATAAGGAGTTGAGAAAGTGCTTACAATTGAAAGGTGCCAATATATTATTTCTGAAATTGACAAACATGGTTATATTAAGTTACAAGATATTTGTCATAAATTAAATGTCTCAGAATCAACTGTTCGACGCGATTTACAGCAGCTTGAAACTGATGGTGAATTAGTAAGAGTTCATGGTGGTGCACAAAGCATCCAATCATTAAAAGTTGAAGCAAATTTAGAAGAAAAATTTTCATTAAATACGCCAAATAAAATAGCAGTTGCTAAAGCTGCTGCAAATTTAATCAAACCTAATAATGTGATTTTTCTTGATGCTGGTAGTACAACTTTCGCAATGATTCCCTATCTTAAGTTAGTTAACAATCTAACTGTTGTTACAAACGGTGTTAATCATGCACTTTCTCTTTCTGAAAATGATATTAGAACAATCGTCATCGGTGGTCAAGTTAAAGCTAATACAAAGGCTATTGTGGGAGCTGATAGTATTAAATCAATCAAGAACCTTCAATTTGATTTAGTCTTTCTCGGTATTAATTCAATTAACAATAAATTTGGATTTAGCACACCAGATCCTGAAGAAGCCGCAGTTAAACTGGCCGCAATTCATCAAAGTCGACAAACTTATGTTTTAGCCGACAAATCAAAATTTAACCAAGTTTCATTCATTAAAGTTGCAGATCTTAATCAGGCTACAATTATCACTGATAAATTGCCGGTAACTGATTCTGAAAATTATAAAACACAAACAAAAATTTTGGAGGTACAACAATGATTTACACAGTAACTTTAAATCCTTCTATTGATTACATCGTTCAACTAGATAAGTTAACGCTTGGCGAAGTTAATCGGATGGATTATGATACAAAATTACCAGGTGGTAAAGGTATAAACGTTTCCCGAATTTTAAATGAATTGAATCAACCTAATAAAGCACTTGGTTTTATTGGTGGATTCACAGGTGAATTTATTAAGTCAGCTATGATAGCTAATCACCTAGATACTCAATTTACAAAAATAAAAGCTGATTCTAGAATTAATATTAAAATAAAAGCTGACCAAGAAACCGAAATAAATGGTAAGGGTCCTCTAATATCAGATGATGAACTTAAACTATTCAATGAGCAATTTGAAACATTGACGTCTGATGATACTGTCATTTTAGCTGGTAGTTTAGTTCCTAACCTATCTCAAGATTTTTATTATGAATTAATTAAAGTAATTCGTTCTAAAGGCGCACAATTTGTTATTGATACAACTGGTGAAGCACTATTGAAAACAATTAGTGAAAAACCTCTCGTCGTGAAACCAAATCACCATGAATTAGCCGAATTATTCAATGTTACTTTAAACGGTATCAACGATATTGTGAAATATGGTCAAAAATTATTAGAATTAGGTGCACAACATGTTTTAATTTCAATGGCTGGCGATGGCGGCCTATTGATTACTAAAGATGCTGTTTACCAAAGTAATGCGCCTAAAGGGACTGTTATTAATTCAGTTGGTGCTGGCGATTCAATGATTGCTGGTTTTACAGGTACCTTTGCAAAAACTAATGATCCTATTGAAAGTTTTAAATATGGACTAGCTTGTGGCTCCGCAACTGCATTTTCTGAAGATATTGCAACTATTGAAAAAATTAACGAAATTTTACCACAAATTGATATTAAGAAAATCTAACTATTATAAAAGGAGTTTTACACTATGGACTTAAATGAATTATTACTTAAAGATGTCATGATTATGGATCTTCAAGCAACAACAAAAGCCGAAGCAATTGATGAAATGGTACATAAATACTTTGAGGCTGGCGTGATTGATGATGAGGAACTTTACAAACAAGACATTCTAAAACGTGAAGCACAATCAACTACTGGTATCGGTGAAGGTATTGCCATGCCACATGCAAAAAATAAAGCTGTTAAACGTGCTACTGTCCTATTTGCTAAAAGTAAAGCAGGACTTGACTATGATTCACTTGATGGTCAACCTACATTTTTATTTTTCATGATTGCTGCTCCTGAAGGTGCAAACGATGCCCATTTACAAGCATTAGCTGCTTTATCAAGTCTATTAATTAATCCCGATTTAGTTGATAAATTAAAAACAGTCACAACTCCAGATGAGGTTCAAGCTGCCTTCACTGCCGCTGAAAATGAAAAAGAAGCAAAAGAAGCTGCTGCACAACTTGCTGCTAAAAACACTGATGTTAAACCATCAGGTAATCCATACGTGGTCGCTGTAACAGCCTGCCCTACTGGTATCGCTCATACTTATATGGCTGAAGCTGCCCTCATCAAACAAGCTGAAGAGATGGGCGTTGACATTAAAGTTGAAACAAATGGCTCAGAAGGTATTAAGCATCGTTTAACTGACGAAGAAATTAAACGTGCGTCTGGTGTCATTGTCGCCGCTGATAAAAAAGTTGCTATGGATCGTTTCGATGGCAAACCTTTAATTAACCGTCCTGTTACCGATGGTATTAAAAAAGCCGAAGAATTGATTACTGCCGCAGTAAACGGAAAAGCACCTATTTATCATGCTAAAGGAACCGACGCTGCTGAAAATGATGAAGAAACCTCTGGTAGTGTTTGGAATGAAATTTATAAGAACTTAATGAACGGTGTATCACACATGTTACCATTTGTTGTTGGTGGCGGTATCTTAATGGCACTCTCATTCATCGTTGAACAATACGTTCCCGGTGGCTCAAGTTCACAAACTTTTATCTTCTTAAATGGAATTGGTAATTATGCATTTGCTTTCTTAGTACCTATCTTAGCCGGTTTTATTGCTATGAGTATTGGTGATCGTCCTGCCCTTATGCCTGGTATTGTTGGTGGTTACATGGCTAACTTTGCTGCCGCAAATGTTATTAAAACTGAATCTGTTTCTGGTTTCTTAGGTGGTTTAGCAGCTGGTTTTATTGCCGGTTATGTTATTGTCGGTCTTAAAAAACTCTTTAAAAACTTACCAAAATCACTAGATGGGATGAAACCTATCCTAATCTACCCTATTTTATCCTTATTAATTGTCGGCGCGATTATGTTCTTTATGGTTAATCCTATCTTCGCACAAATTAATCATGTCTTGTCAGATTTCTTAACTCATATGGGAACAGCCAATGCCGTCTTAATCGGTACAATTCTTGCTGCTATGATGGCTATCGATATGGGTGGTCCATTTAACAAAGCAGCTTATACATTCTCAATTGGTGTCTTCACTTCTACTGGTGATGGTAAAATGATGGCTGCTGTTATGGTTGGTGGTATGATTCCTCCACTTGCAATAGCTATTGCATCAACATTCTGGAAAAATAAATTTTCTGAAGATGAAAGAAAAGCCGGTTTGTCAAACTACATTCTTGGTATTTCATTTATTACTGAAGGTGCTATTCCTTACGCAGCAGCAGATCCATTACACGTCATTACATCAAGTGTAATTGGTGCTGCAATCGGTGGTGGTTTAAGTCAATTCTGGAACGTCTCTGTTCCTGCACCTCATGGTGGTCTTTGGGTAATTGCCTTAGCTACAAATAAAACGTTCTACTTACTTTCTGTTTTAATTGGTGCTGCAGTTGCAGGGATTATCCTCGGTATCTGGCGTCCAGTTGCAAAAGAAAATAAGAAATAATTCGTTTAACTTTGAAGAGCTATCAGGATAATACCTGATAGCTCTTCTTTATTTTAAAATAAAAAGGAGTCCTTAATGACATAAATCTCTGTCATTAAGGACTCCTTTTGTAAATTTATAATGATAATTTTATTGTTTGTGCGACTGTCTTTGAAATACCTAATCCTTGTAACTCTTCCATTGAAGCGTCTTTAATATGTTTCATCGACCCAAATTCTTTTAACAATTTCGTTTTGGTTTTTGGCCCAACACCCTGGATAGAATCTAAACGAGAACTAAGTGAGTTCTTTGAATGAACTTGACGATGAAAGGTAATGGCAAATCGATGGACTTCATCTTGAATCCTTTGTAAAAGGTAAAACCCTTCACTCTTTGGATCCAATGATAGTCTTTGATCAGCATCACCAAACATTAAATCAGATGTTTTATGCTTGTTATTTTTAACCATCCCCGCTACTGGAATCATTAAATCTAATTCATTACTTAAAACGTCTTTTGCAGCTTCTATTTGTATTTCAGCACCATCCATTAAAATTAAATCTGGCATAGGCTTACCTTCCTTCAAAAGACGTGTATAACGTCGGCGAACAACTTCACGTGTACTTGCTGCTTCATCCGCATGATCAACTGTATTCAACTTATATTTGCGATATTCGCTCTTCTCAGGTTTACCATCAATAAAACTAACCATGGCTGATACCAGATCAGTCCCTTGTATATGTGAGTGATCAAAAGATTCTATTCGATGACCTTCTGGAATCCCCATAGCGTCTGTAATTTCTTTCATGGCACCAGTTGTTTTGCGCCCATCTAATTCTAGTAATCTGAATTTTTCTTCAAGAACTAAGCGAGCATTTTTTTTAGCTAATTTTAAAAGTTCACTTTTTTGCCCACGTTGTGGTGTCCGAATTGGTACTTGTAAGATATCAGATAAGATATCTGTATCAATTCCTGCTGGAACTAATATTTCTTTTGGTAACACATTATTTTTTCGATTATAAAACTGAAGGATAAAAGTTGCCATTTCTTCTTCAGCCGTTGTTACAATTGGAAAAAGTCTTTTTTCTCGCTTCATTAATCGTGCTTGCCTAATAAAGAAAACTTGAATTGACAACCAACCTTTATCCAGATAGAAATTAAACAAATCTCTAGGTGTATTATCATTTGAAATGATTTTTTGTTTTTCAACAGTAACTTCAATAAAATGAATTTGATCACGTAATTCAGCGGCACGTTCAAATAACATTTCATCCGCTGCCTTACTCATTTCTTTTTTTAGTTTTTGTTTTGCTACAATCACATTACCATTTAAAAATGATTTGATTTTTTTTATTTGAGCCTCATATTTTTCATGCGGAACTTCTTTAAAACAAGAGCCTAAACATTGCCCCATATGATAATACAAACATGGTCGCTTCTGAAATCCATTGCATCTTCTTAAAGGATAAACTTTTTGTAAAAACTGCAATGTTTCCTGAGCTGCATAAACATTTGGATAAGGACCAAAATAAAATCCACCGTCCTTATTAACCTGACTAACGATTTGCATCATTGGGTCTTTTTCATTTGTAATTTTAATATATGGATATCCAGTACCTTTCTTTAATTTTATATTATAATACGGCTGATGTTTTTGAATTAAAGTAATTTCCAACAGAAATGCTTCTTTATCAGTGGATGTAATAATTGTTTCAAAATCAACAATTTGAGAAACCAATTTAGCTGTTTTTCCATCATGCGCACTTTTGAAGTAAGAACGCACCCGATTTTTTAAATTTTTTGCTTTCCCAACATAAATAATCTGACTATTTAAATTTTTCATGATATAGCATCCTGGTAATGCTGGTAATAATGCTAATTTATTTTCGATATGCTCTGAAGCCAATCGAGGCACCTTCTTTACGTTAATATATGCTTTAATTATACCCCGAACAAGCGTTTGAATAAAGAAAATAGATTCCAAATAGACGGGAGTCTATCTGAAATCTATTTTTTTACAATATCTTTGATAAAAAATCTTGCGCACGTTCTGACGTCGGATGATCAAAAACATCTTCTGGACGTCCTTTTTCTTGAATATATCCTTGATCCATGAACCAAATTTGATCTGCTACTTCTCTAGCAAAACCCATTTCATGTGTCACAACTACCATCGTCATTCCGTCACTAGCCAACGTTTTCATAACTTTAAGTACTTCTCCGACCATTTCAGGATCTAATGCTGAAGTTGGCTCATCGAATAAGAGTACTTCTGGATCCATGGCTAATGCTCTGGCAATCGCAACTCGTTGCTTTTGACCACCAGATAAACTATCTGGATATTGTAGTGCCTTATCTGCTAATCCAACTTTTTCTAATAAATTGGTAGCTATATCAGCTGACTCTTTATCTGATATATTTTTAACTTTCATGGGAGCCAATTTTATATTCTCAATTACATTCATATTTGGAAACAAATTAAAACCTTGAAAAACCATCCCCATTTTTTCTCTCAATTGATTTAAGTCTTTTTCATTTAAACTTGTTAAATTTTCACCTTCGAATAAAATATCCCCTGATGTAGGAACTTCAAGTAGATTCAGACAACGTAAAAAGGTACTTTTACCAGATCCTGATGGTCCAATCACACAGATAACCTGTCCTTTATCAACTGATTCAGAAATATCTTTTAAAACATCATTTTTTCCAAAGGATTTTCTTAATTTATTAACTTCAATAATTTTAGACATGCTTCATCTTCCCTTCAAAGTAATTTAATAATTTAGATAAGCTAAATGTTAAAACAAAGTAAATTAACATTGCAACAAAGATAGGCGCAATACCTTTATAAGTAGCTGATTGAACCATTTTCATCTGATAAATTAAATCAGTCACACCAATAATAGAAACAATTGAACTTTCTTTTATTAATGTTATAAATTCATTTCCCAGAGCTGGCCAAATATTTTTTAGTGCTTGTGGAATAATAACAGACTGATACGTCTCTTTCTGTGAAAGCCCCAAACTTCTTGCTGCTTCCATTTGTCCATCATCAACAGAAGAGATTCCCGATCGTATTACTTCAGCTATATATGCGCCTGAATTAAGCGATACAGCAATAATACCTGCAATTAGCGCTGGAATATTTACTAACATTCCAATACCGAAGTACACAAACATCACTTGAATCATTAGAGGCGTTCCACGAACAAATTCAATGTAGGATACTGCAATTACTTTAATCACTTTATTTTTGCCCAAACGCATGAGTGCTAGCAACGTTCCTAATATAACACCAACAATAACTGAAACCGCCGTTATTAATAAAGTATAACCAATTCCTTTGGCAAAATATTTCCAATAGTGAATCATTGTGTTATCCGATGTATTTTTTGTTAAATAATTACTAGCCTCAGGTAAATATGTCGTATTTATTAAATTTTTCTTTTTAATTTCTTTAATAGACTTATTTACAGCTGCCACCAAAGTATCGGAATTCTTTGCAAATCCGGCTGCAGCTCCCCTTGCATCAGGCGCTGAGATAAATCCAGGATTAACAACTGCTAATGAACTATCATTTTGTGCGTATGCTTTAGCAGTTGGTTCTTCCATGGCAACACCCGCTACCTTACCACTTTTAAGCGCTAAAATTAAATCGGTTACTTTAGCCAACCCTTTAATATTCACATTTTTTATTTGTTCTTTACTCATTGTATATTGAAGCGATCCAGTTTGAGCCCCAACTGATAGCCCAGAAAAATCATTTAAAGTCTTATATTTATCTTCATCAGTCTTATTAACCAACATCATTTGTTTTCCATTGTAATAAACATCTGAAAAATCAATACTTTTTTTACGATCATCCGACGGATTCATACCTGAAATAACCATATCAATTTTATTAGTTTCTAAGCCAACAAGTAATGAGTCAAAATCCATTTTCTTAATTACTAACTTAACTCCAATGTCTTTAGCAATTTTTTGTGCAATTGAAATATCAAATCCAACGATTTTATCATCGCCATTAACTGTTGTTTGAAATTCATAGGGTGGATAATCTGGACTTGTTCCAAGTACTAACGTTCCCTTATCCTTAACATTCTGTAAAGAGTTACCAGTTGCAGCACTTACTTGATTACTACCAACTAACATCATGAAAAATGCGATTAATATACCTATAAACCATTTTTTATTTATTTGCATCAATTTACTCCTCTTTTTTAATTTCTCTTATTAGTGAATAAATCGATTATATGCTACAAAGATTTTTTATGCAATTAAATACATATAATAAATGACTTTATACATATAAAAGTTATTTAAAGCGCTTTTTATGCATTAATCAGTTGTCTTGTATTCATTTTAATAAACTGTTATTCTATATTTACATAAGGAGGCTACAATTATGAGCTTAAAAATCCAACGCCAAGATAACTTGGAAAGTTTATTTGATAAATTTGCACTTGACCCTAAAGATCCTGCTAAAGTTGAACTTAAGTCTTCAGAAACGGAAGAGAAGCCTAGTTCTGATGTTAAAGAATCGAAACCTAAAAAATAAAAAAATTCAGATAAGTTATAAACTTATCTGAATTTTTTTATTTTTTAAATCCATCTGGGTAACGTTTATTTAATTTTAAAATATTATCTCTTGCAACATCATCAAATTCAATATCGGCCCATTCAGCAATTTGGGATAAATACCAAAGTACATCTCCCATTTCTTTAGTTAATTTCACTTTATCTAATTCTCGACCTTTAAAAGTATAATCTTTAATTAAATCAACTAATTGTCCACCTTCAGCCGCAACACCTAATGCACAATTTGTTAAAACTTGTTCAGTTCCATATAATGTGCGATTTGCTGCTTCTTGATATTCATTAAATTCCATTTTTTTCTCCTAGTTCTGTATGACTTTCAATCCATTGCCAAATCTCTTCTTTTCCAGATTTGTCTTGAGCCGAAAATAAAACAAAATCATCTTCAGGTGTCAAAGACAATGAACGTCTTATGATACTCTCATGTTGATTCCACTTACCACGAGAAATTTTGTCGCTCTTTGTCGCAACAACCAATACAGGAATATCGTAATAGTGAAGAAAATCAACCATTTGAACATCTAATTTTGTTGGCTCATGTCGAGCATCAACTAATGAAATGACCCCTCTTAAAGAAGTACGTTCTGCTAAATAGGTTTCAATCATTTGTCCCCACTTTGCACGTTCTGTTTTTGACACTTTTGCATATCCATATCCTGGAACATCTACGAAAAATAATTTTTGTTCCACGTTATAAAAGTTCAATGTTTGCGTTTTTCCAGGCTGACTAGAAGTTCTCGCATAACTTTTACGATTTATTAACGTATTTATTAATGATGATTTTCCAACATTAGAACGTCCTGACAGTGCAATCTCAGGAATACCATCTGTTGGATACTGTGCTGGTGCAACGGCACTCATAACAAGTTCAACATTATGAACATCCATATTAAACACCTTCCTTTCAATACTCAAACCATTTTACCATATAAAAATGTGTTAATGTAACTTAATCTGAATCAAAAAGCTTTACAACATGAATTAAATAATTCGATGTTGTAAAGCTTTTATTTTGTTGCTGCCGTTTGGATAATCCAAATTATTTGTACTTCCGAATATGTTACCACATGCGTTGTCAAAATCTGAATTAAAGTATTGGGCCAATAAAATAAATATTCCCCACTACTATCTTTAGCATTTGCTGTTATATTAGTTGAATCTCCAGAAATTAGATCACCATAAGTTCTTGGCATATTCTTTAATCCAGACTGTAACTTTGGCCGAAATAAGTCAACATGTACAATATCGTTTGACTTATATTGTAGCCTACCTTTCAATTGCCATGATGGTGTCAATCCATCAGTTGCGATTATTTGCAAATAAGGTGATTCTCTATTATTACTATCAGAATAAATTGCAAATTCTGAATTATTTTTCTTAACATATTTGTTAACCGTATTAGGTAACGTACTGTACCCATACGTTATGTCTGCAGACACACTTTTAAGTGTCACGAGCATACTGAAAAATAAAATAAATAATAATATTAAATACTTACTTATCAGCTTTTTTCTTATCAACATATCTTTTAATAAGGAAAAAGATTAGTATCACTAGGATTGCGAGACCAAGACCTAAAGCAACATACCATAGCGGATTTGTTGCTTTTTGTGGATCTCCAATAGCATCTTTGTTGTACTTACTTGCATCATCATTTGTAATTGTGAAGTTTTTATTGAATTTCCAAGTGTTTTTACCACTTGTTGCTACAGCCTTTAATGTGTAGTCTCCAGCTTCTAATTGACCCTTGTCATAAAGCATTGGGAATTTGAAATTTGAATTAGGAGCCATTGATAGGTTCTTTAATGTTGTATTTTCTAAAACATCTGTTGAACCCTTTTTCATAATTTCAGATTTAATTGTTAATTTAGGAATAATTACGGCTTTATCGTTTTGGAATACAGGGAATACACCTTTACGATAGTTTCTCATACCAGCTTTAACTGATAATAAATTCATATTTGGTTCAACCGTCTTCTTCTCTAAAATTTTAATTCCAATTGCATATGAATATGCATTTGAAATTGAAATCCCTTTTTTATTACTTGTTTCTTTAGTTGAATTATCAACTTTTTCAAAATACCAGCTACCTAACAAAACACCGTTGAAACTATCTTTTGGCATAGTAATTGTAGCCTTAACGATTTTACTTCCTTTAGCAGGAACTGTTACGACACTACCTGAATCTAACTTAGTAAGTGAAGCTAAAGGATATTTCATTGATTTATCAATATTCTTTTTTGCTAATTCTTTTGCATATTCAAGCTGACCATTATCATTTGTAGATGCTGTATAAACAGCATTACGAATTTTTAATGCTTTGTCTGATGAATTAAAGATTTTAACTGAAATCGTTTCTTTTTCCTTAGCATCCAATTTCAAATCAAAGTATGATTGTTTCAAACTAGCTTTAACTTGTTTATCAGATTGAATACTTTGAACACTGTACCCAATATTATTTGCAGGAGCCTTAGCTTCAACAGACTTATTGAATAACCCAAGTCCACCCAACAATACCCCAGAAAATCCGAACAAAATCGCTTTTTTTATTGTTTTATTCATGACGTCCACCCTTTATTATTTATTAAAATTATTAACCTTAAATTCATTATACTACATTTATATTCATTACTATGTCTTTTTTTTAGAGTGTACTCACTATATTTGACAGTCTTTAAATGACTATACTCTAACAAGACTTTAAGATGCTGCTTTCTTGCTCCCTTTAATTATTACAGGACCATCAGTTTGATCAACTGTTGCTTTAGTGATAATTACGCGCTCGATGTCTTCTTGGCTTGGAATATCAAACATAACATCACGCATTGTTTCTTCAATAATAGATCGCAAACCTCGTGCCCCAGTATCTCGCTTAATAGCAAGTTCGGCAACTCGTGACAATGCCTCAGGTTCGAATTCAAGCGTCACACCATCTAATTCAACAAGTTTTGTATATTGTTTAACCAATGCATTTTTAGGTTCCGTTAAAATTCGAACTAAATCTTCTTCTTTTAATTCTTCTAAAGCTGTCATAATTGGTAAACGACCAACAAATTCAGGAATTAATCCAAATTTTAATAAATCTTCTGGAATAATTTGTTGCATAACACTATTTTGTTCATCAATAGTTTCAGAATTGGATTCAGCACCGAAACCAATCGTTTTATCGCCTAATCGATTTTTGACCATTGTTTCAATTCCAGCAAATGCCCCACCAACAATAAATAAAATATTCTTAGTATCTATTTGAATTAATTCTTGTTGTGGGTGTTTACGTCCACCTTGAGGCGGAACACTTGCAATAGTACCTTCAAGAATCTTTAAAAGTGCCTGTTGAACACCCTCACCTGATACATCACGTGTGATTGAAACATTCTCACTCTTCTTAGCAATTTTATCGATTTCATCAATGTAGATAATTCCTTTTTCAGCTTTTGCAACATCATAATCTGCACTTTGCAATAATTTTAAAAGGATATTTTCAACATCTTCACCAACATATCCAGCCTCAGTTAAAGTAGTGGCATCTGCAATAGCAAATGGTACGTTTAAAATTTTAGCTAAACTTTGTGCTAAATATGTCTTACCTGATCCCGTAGGACCAACTAAACAAATATTACTTTTTTGTAATTCTGTTTCGTCATTATCTTCGTCAACTTCAAGCATATGATTAACTCGTTTATAATGATTATAAACCGCAACTGACAACGTTTTTTTAGATTGATCTTGCCCAATTACATAATCATTCAATTTATTCATAATTGCTTGTGGTTTTAATACAAGTAATGGTTCAGAATCCATTTGTTCCCTGAATTCCTCGTCGATAATTTCCTTACATAAATCAACACATTCATTACAAATATAAACACCAGGTCCAGCAACGATTTTCATTACTTGATCTTGTGACTTACCGCAAAAAGAACAATTTACGGGTCCGCCTTCTTCAGTATTTTCGAACATTTTACCACCTCGTATTTTTCTTCTCATCTTTTACTTTATGCATACCTATAGTACCAAATAAAGCAATATTTCGCGAATATTTACGTTCAAATGTATTTAACAAAAAAGATTGAAGCTAATAAACTCGCTTCAATCTCATTCATTCAAAATGATTAATCAAAATATCCGATTAATTATTTATTTTTTCATTTTTGCTTCTTCAACTGCTGAGTCAGCTAACTCGTCAACAACTTTCTTGATAGCAATATCATGTTTTACCATATCGTCTGAAAGAGCAGAACGAACTGCTTCTTCTTCCATACCATATTGTTCTGCTAAGTTTGATATTTCAGATGAAACTTCTTCTTCAGAAGGTTCAATTTTTTCAGCGGCAACGATAGCTTCTAACACAAGATTTGTTTTAACACGACGTTCTGCGCCTTCTTCAAATTGTTTGTGTAAATCGTCTTCACTTGTTCCTGTTAATTGGAAGTACATCTTTGTGTCAATTCCTTGTTGTTGCATATTTGCAAGGTATTGATCCATTTGGCGATGAACATCTTCTTCAATCATTGAATTAGGAATTTCATCAACTTTAGCATTATCAACTGCTAATTCAATTGCTGCATCTTGAATTGCTTCCTTAGCTGCAGCTTCTTTTGTTTCTTTAATTTGATCTTTTGTTTTTGCTTGTAATTCTTCAAGCGTATTAACTTCTTCATCAACATCTTTAGCAAATTCATCATCCATTTCTGGAAGTTCTTTGCCTTTGACTTCATGAACTTTAACAGCAAATACTGCTTCTTTACCACGTAAGTCTTCAGCTTGGTAATCTTCAGGGAATGTAACTTTTACGTCAACATCCTCTCCAGCTTTATGTCCTACCAATTGGTCTTCAAATCCAGGAATAAATGAATTTGAACCTAATTCAAGAGTATAATTTTCTGATTTTCCACCATCAAATGCAACGCCATCAACTTTACCTTCAAAATCAATGATAACAGTGTCGCCAGAAATAGCTGCTTCGTCTTCTTTAAGTACAAGTTCAGCTTGTTGTTGACGTTTTGCTTCTAAACTATCTTCTACGTCTTTTTTAGTTACTCGACGTGATTGTTTAGGAACAGTTAATCCTTTATAGTCACCTAATTCAACTTCTGGTTGAAGTGTAACTTTAGCTTTAAGGACCCATGTAGAATCTTTTTCTAAACTATCAATGTTAATATCAGGTTGATCAACGGGTGATACTTTAACTTCTTCAAGTGCCTTTTCGTATGCTTCTGGCAATAGAATGTTTAAAGCATCTTCGTATAATGATTCTTCACCATACATTCTGTTAAATACTTGACGTGAAACTTTTCCTTTACGGAATCCAGGAACAGTTAAATCTTTCTTAACTTTTAAGAAAGCTTTTTCCAATCCTTCTTTAATTTTATCAGTTTCAATTTCGAATGTTATTTCTCCATTGTTTTTACCTGTTTTTTCAAATTTTGCTGACATTGTTTTCCCTCCGGTAGAACAAAAATTTTATATTCGTACTATTTATATACTTGTCTATTTTACCGTATCATTACTAGATTGTAAATGGTTATAAAAAAAAATTCGAAAAGCAAAAGCTTTCCGAATTTCTTTTTTTAATTAATTAAAAATTAATCATCAATTTCTGAAACGACTCCGGCACCAACAGTACGGCCACCTTCACGAACAGTAAATTTAAGACCTTTTTCAATAGCAACTGGGGCGATTAATGATACTGTAAATGTAACGTTATCACCAGGCATAACCATTTCTACACCTTCTGGTAATTCAATAACACCAGTAACATCAGTTGTATGGAAGAAGAATTGAGGACGGTAGTTTGAGAAGAATGGAGTATGACGTCCACCTTCTTCCTTAGAAAGGATATAAACTTCGCCTTTGAATAATTTGTGAGTTTTGATTGAACCAGGTTGTGCAAGAACTTGTCCACGTTCGATTTGTTCGCGATCAACACCACGGAGTAAAGCACCAACGTTATCGCCGGCTTCACCTTCGTCAAGTGTTTTACGGAACATTTCGATACCTGTAACTGTTGTTTTAAGAACATCTTCATGTAAACCAACAATTTCAATATCGTCTCCGACTTTAACTGTACCACGATCGATACGACCTGAAGCAACAGTTCCACGACCAGTAATTGTAAATACATCTTCAACTGGCATTAAGAATGGTTGGTCTGTAGGACGAACTGGTGTTGGGATGTATGAATCAACAGTATCCATTAATAATTCAACTTGTTTTACAGCTTCTGGATCGCCTTCAAGGGCTTTAAGAGCTGAACCACGGATAACAGGAATATCATCGCCTGGGAAATCATATTCGCTTAATAATTCACGAACTTCCATTTCTACAAGGTCTAATAATTCTTCATCATCAACCAAATCAGTTTTGTTTAAGAACACGATAAGGTAATCAACACCAACTTGGCGAGCAAGTAAGATATGTTCACGTGTTTGAGGCATAGGGCCATCAGTTGCGGCTACAACTAAGATAGCACCATCCATTTGTGCAGCACCAGTGATCATGTTTTTAACGTAATCAGCATGTCCTGGAGCATCGATATGTGCGTAATGACGTGCAGCTGTTTCGTATTCAACATGGGCAGTATTGATAGTAATACCACGTTCACGTTCTTCAGGTGCAGCATCGATTGAAGCGAAATCTGCTGCTTCACCGAAACCGTTGTCTGATAATACTTTACTAATTGCAGCTGTTAAAGTTGTCTTCCCATGATCGACATGTCCAATAGTACCAATATTAACATGGGGTTTTGTTCGTTCGTAATGTTCTTTTGCCATGAATAAGAGCCTCCTAGTGTTTTTGTAAGAATAAAACAGTTTTAGAAAATCTAACCCTGATGATTCTTTGTTTTTATTATACTACTTCTTTATTTAATAACAAAATACATTATCATCAAATAAAGAAGAATCCTTAAAATATTATATAGACTGTTTAGAGTTTTGTAAATACCTATTTAAAGAATACTGAAACTTTTTATCTCGTCTTAAAATAACCTGGTTAAATCTACGCTCATACAACTAAATCTAAGTGAAATTTTGGATTCTTTATTAGAATATCATAGATTACTGTAAACGGCTAGCTTTACCTAATCATTAATTCATAATTTCAGTTAATTCTTTCGAAAGTAATGCATTTAATTCAACCATATACGTTAAATTTTCAGTCCTTTTAAAAGTGGATTCCATACCTAACTCACTTTTTACTAATTCAATCCATTCTTTCTCAATACCCAAAAAATCACTTGCAAAAGGATAAATCATCCCCAATTTTAAATTTAACATATGATTTAAAGAATTATTCATTTGTACATCAATAGTTCCCTCATCATTTTTTGTTAATTGATTAATTGTCAGTAATACAGGTTCATTTTCATTTGCAACTAATTTTTTTACGTCAATTTTTTTCTGAGTTCCATCAACCCATAAATAGTTTATTATTTCAATATTATTAGGTATCTTTTGTACCTCTTGCAATAGACTTGATTTTATAATTGGATGTACGTCTTTATCCATAAATATTTTTTGACAAGCATCTAAGAATTCATTTTTAGGTAGTACCAGTCCACTTTGAACAATTTGTTGCTGTCCAAAAAAGTCCACTGAACCTAAGTGTGCAAATTGACGTTCATTTTGTCTAAGTTGTTTATCGAATTTTTCACGGCATTCATTTTCAGCATCCAAAACTAGTGATGTGGCAAAAGGTTGCTCTTTAACCAATTGCCAAGCTCGAATAAATTTATTGTTTTTTAACAGTATATTTAAATAAACTGCAAATTGATCCCCACGTTTTAAGTAATCGCTATAAAATTCGTCAGCGATAATTAACGCTTCTTGAAATTGAGCATCCAAAACTAGAGAATTAACCAATAATTTATTATTTTTAAAACTACGATGACCATCATAATTTTTTGTGAATAATTGTGATGCTAGTTGATAATTTTTGTCACTTACAGCCTTTTTTGCTAACTGATAATTTTGTTTCTCTTGGTCGGGAAACGGAATAATTTCTGCCATAATATCCTCTATTTATTCTAAAAAAAGGGATAACAACATTTGTGTTATCCCTTTTTGATTATTTTTCGTTATTTTTTGTTTCCGCCGGTTTAACTTCTTTAGACTTTGTTGATTTTCTATGATACTGATTAATTTCCATAATAACAGGTAAAATAACTGGACGTCGTTTTGTTTGTTCATATAGGAAATGACTCATTTTTTCACGAACATCTTGTTTTAAATGTCCCCAATCAAATTCTTTATTGTTCAAATTATCTTGTACTGTTTCTGACACAATTTCAGCACTCTTTTCAATTAAATCAAGGCTCGTTTTTGTATAAACAAATCCTCTTGATGTAATTTTAGGCTTGTTTATGATTTTTTTCTTTTTACGATCAATTGTGACGACTGCAATAAAAATACCATCTTCAGAAAGTATTTTACGATCTCTCAGTACAATATTTCCAATATCACCAACACCAATACCATCAATCATGGTATTTCCTGCTTCAACTTGCGATCCTAAATTCATTTTTCCTTCAGAATAACTTAAAACATCACCCTTACCAGTAATAAAGATATGATCATATGGCATTCCTAATGTATGTGCTAAATCAGCATGTGCCGCAAGTAATCGATATTCACCTTGAATTGGAACCAGGTATTTTGGTTTCATTAAATTGATCATTAGTTGTAAATCATTTTGACCAGCATGACCTGAAGAATTTAATTCATCAGAAATTGCTTTCACATCAGCTCCTGCTCGGTAAATGAGATCTCTTGTCTTTGCCACATTAGTTTCCATAGCTTTTGACGTTGTTGTCGTAATGAAAACAAGATCTCCTTCATGAATATTAACAGTTGAATGTTGATTTAAAGCCATTCGCTGTAATGATTTTAAAGGTTCACCCATTTTACCTGTTTCCAATATAATTAGTTGATCATCGTCATATTTGCTAATATCACTCATTGGAACAATTAAATTTTCATCAGGAAGAACTAATTTCTTCAAATCCATAGCTGTTTTAACGATTTTTTCAACATCGTGTCCTGTTAATATAACCTTTCGATGACTTTCCTTTGCAGCATTTAGTATCTGTTGTACTCGTAATATATTTGATGCCACACAGGCAACAATAATACGACCTTTTTGATATTCAAATGTTTCATTAATGTATTCGTCAATTGCACTTTCATTGACTGTTGGGAATGGGTTCTCAGCATTAGCTGAATCACTTAATAACGCTAAAACACCATTCTTACCAATCTCAGCTAAACGTCCAAAATCTGTTTGGTAAACTGGTGCCGCAGCTTGATCGAACTTAAAATCACCTGTATAAACAATCTGCCCTTCATCAGTACCTAAAACGATTCCTAATGATTCAGGAATTGAATGGGTCGTTTTAAAGAATGAAATTGTCGTTTTACCAAAATCAATCTCAGTCTGATCATTAACAACGTGAAAATCAGAAAATTTACTTGCCTTAGGATCATTTTCAATATTAATTTTTGCTAATGCAATTGTTAATTCTGATCCAAAAACAGGCACATCAAATTCACTCACAAAGTATGGTAATGCACCAATTGCATCTGCATGCCCATGTGTTAAGAAAACACCTACAATTCGTTCTTTATTTTCTCTCAAATAACTAAAATCAGGAATTACAATATCAATCCCTAATAAGCCATTTTCTGGATACATTAATCCAGAATCAAAAATAAATAGATCATCATCCACTTCAACGACATACATATTTTTACCATTTTCTCGAACGCCACCAAGTGGAATTATTTTAACTTTACTCATTACTTCACCTCTTACATATTTTATATTTTTAGTATTTTCACTAGTTGATTTATTTCATTGTCAGTTAATGCCTCTATTGGTAAACGACACCCACCTACTAAGATACCCTTGTAATTTAAAGCTGCTTTAGCTGGTCCAGGAGATGGAAGAGAAAAAAGTGCAGCCATTTTTGGCGTCAACTCTCTTTGAATATCTCCTGCAAGCTTAATATTTCCATCTTGTACAGCTTGATACATTTTAGTCATTTCAATACCAAATATATGGCTTGCAACAGAAATAACACCACTTGCTCCTAAGATTTTTGCAGTCAAACTATCCGTATCTTCACCAGTATACACCAAGAAATCATCTGGCGTTTGTTCAACAATACGACTTAAATTTTCACTACCTGTACAATCTTTAATACCAATAATATGATTATTATTAGATAACTTAACAATTGTTTCAACAGTCATAGTTACGCCTGTACGACCCGGAATATTATAAATGAAAATAGGCAATTTCGAAGCATTTGCAACTGCTTCAAAATGAGCAATCATACCTTTTTGATTAGGCTTATTATAGTATGGCACAACAACTAAAGCTGCGTCCACACCAGTAATAGCGGCTACCTCATTGGTAAAATCAATTGTCTCCATAGTATTATTTGATCCTGTACCAGCCATAATTGGAACTCTACCATTAACTATTGCCACTGTTTTTTTAATCAAATTTAATTTTTCAGAATGATTCAACGTAGGCGATTCGCCCGTAGTACCATTAACCAGGATACCTTTTGAACCTGTTAAAATTAAATGTTCAATTAATTTAATTAAGCGATCTTCATCCACTTGATTCTGATCATTAAATGGTGTGACCATAGCTGTCATTATATCTACATTTTCAAACATTCGCTTAATTCACTCCTTTCTTTTTACTTTGGAACTCTTAATAAATCTAATTCATGCAATTTTTCAGCAATTTGAACTGAATTCCATGCAGCACCTTTTAACAAATTATCCGAAACGACCCATAATTGGAAGGCATTATCCTGTTCTAAATCAGCTCTAACACGACCAACAAATGTATCTTTCTTACCAGTGGCATTAATTGCTTGTGGATATATCTGTTGTTCCGGATTATCTTGTAAAACCACACCGGGTGCATCTGCAAGAATATTTTGAATTTGTTTAACAGAAGCATCATGACTTTCAACTTCAAACCAAACAGATTCCGAATGGCTAACAACAACTGGTACACGTACACATGTTGCAGTAACTTGAATATCTTGATTAGACATTATTTTCTTCGTTTCATGAATCATTTTCCATTCTTCATGTGTATAACCTGTGTCTTCAAAAACATCAATTTGTGGTAGTGGATTAAATGCAATTGGATAATGCTTTTTATCACCAGAAGCTGGTAAAATCTTTGCTTCCATCTCTTCGCCATCAAGATAAGCTTGTGTTTCATCTTTTAATTCTTGAATAGCTAAGTTTCCAGCACCACTAACAGCTTGCATTGTTGTAACAACAACCTTCTTTAAACCGTAATTTTTACGAATTGGTTCTAGTGCAACTACCATTTGGATAGTTGAACAATTTGGGTTAGCAATTAGTCCTTTGTGTTCATAAAGTGCCTGTTCATTAACTTCAGGAACTACTAGTGGGACATCAGGATCCATTCTAAACGCACTAGTGTTGTCTACAACAACTGCACCACGTTTAATTGCTTCAGGTGCAAACTTTTTAGATACACTACCGCCAGCAGAAAATAGAGCCAAATCAACATTCTCAAAAGAATCAGATGTTGTTTCTTCTACGATAACATCCTGACCTTTAAATTTTAATACTTGTCCTGCAGAACGTTTAGATGCCAAATATTTAATACTATTGATGGGTAAACTTGTTTCTTCTAGCATTTGAATCATTCGTGTTCCAACAGCGCCTGTAGCACCGACAACCGCAACTCTATATCCGTCCATTGAAAAAAACCTTCTTTTTCTTTATTTGAATCTCAATTATACCATAAAATTTATGAACGTTTTACATTTAACTCACTTATAGTAGACATATCTTAAATTTTAAAAATAAAAAAAGCAAAACTCTTATTAAGAGTTTTGCTTTTAGTTTTAACGACGAAGACCTAAGCGTTGGATCAATTCACGGTAACGTTGAATATCTTTGTTACGTAAATATGCTAAAAGGTTACGACGATGTCCGATTTTCTTCATCAAACCACGTTGTGAAGCGAAATCTTTTTTATGAACGCCGATATGTGCATTCAATTCAACGATATCTGCAGTAAGTACAGCGATTTGTACTTCAGCAGAACCTGTATCGCCTTCTTGACGAGCATATTCGTTCATAATTTCTGTTTTCTTTTCATTTGTAATTGCCATTAGTGTTTCCCACCTTTCTGAATCTAAATGCCTAAAACCGAGTAAGTCGTCGGTGAGACGTCAACAAACTAAGTTAAAGGTTACTTGGAACAAATCTAACCTTACTAAAATTTAGAGTATATTGCAAGTTTTTTATAACTTCTCTTATCTAATTATTACTATCAAGTAAAAATCCTTTACAAGTTTTCATTGCATTAACTAATTTGGTTAGGTATAATAATGGTTGTTGAAATATTTGTTGAGAACCAATAAGGTGATCATGATAAGTGGAGGTGACTTAAATGCCAATTATTCAATCTGCAATTAAACGTGTAAAAACGAATGAAAAAGCAAACGTTAAAAATGCTGCTCAATTAAGCACAATGCGTACTGCTGTAAAGAAGTTTGAACAAGCTAAGACTGCTGGTGCCGATAATGTAGATGCTTTATACAAAGCTGCTATTACTGCAATCGACAAAGCACATTCTAAAGGTTTGATCAAAGAAAACAAAGCTGCTCGTGATAAGTCTCGTATGGCTGCTCGTTACGCTAAATAAGTTTTCAGAAAAATACCCAGTAGATTAATAATCTACTGGGTATTTTTTATTTTATACATCTATACGATTAATTTGAAGCATAAATAATGAGAATAATCCTTCTTGATCTTGTTGTGTCGTCTTCATTGCTTTTTCTAAATCAATTAACGCTAAATAAATTTTCCTCAAATCACTTCTATTAAATTTCTTTATCTTTTGAAGTGCCAACTTAATTCGATAAGGATGCACTTTTAAAACACTAGCTAAATCTCCTTGTGAGTAACCTTTATCTTGCAAAATTTTCACTTGTAATAATAATCTAAATTGTCCCAATAATATTGCATTTATCTTAATTGGCTCTTCATTTTGTAAAATTAAATCATGATACAACGTTACTGATTTTTCAATATTATTTGAAATAACAACATCTACTAAATCAAATATATTTTGTTCTAAAGTTTTAGAAACTAAATTTTCAACAGATGATAATGTAATTCGGTGGGTTTCAAAATTATACAAAAATAACTTTGGCAATTCATTCATGATTGTTGATAATTCTGTATTGGTTCTTTCTAGAAATAATTCCAAAGCGTTTTCATCTATTTCAAATGATTTGTTAGCCATCTCTTGGGCTATAAACTGTCGCGTTGCACGCTCATTTAACGGTTGATTATCAATAACTAGACTAAATTTTTTAAGCATCTTACTAATCTTTTTACGACCATCTAATTCTTTATAAGGCGCAAATATAACTACAATACTTGTTGGTTCCGGATGAGCTAAATAAGATAAAAGACCATCAATATCGTGTTCAATTTTTCTTTTTTTAGTGTCTGACGTTAGAAAAAAAGGATTTTGAATAAAAATTAAGCGCTTATCACCAAAAAAAGGAACAGACATCGCATCATCTAATGCTTTAGCCAACGGAACCTCCTCCATATCATATTTACCTAAATTCATCGTTCTCTCTTCTTCAGGTATCAACTCAGTAAATGCTTTTTTTACATCTTCCATTAAATAAGTCTCATTACCTAAGACAAGATTTACTGGCTTCACATTTTCAAGAGATAACGTTGAAATTATTGCCTGTGAATTCATATTTATCAGCTCTTTTCATTGTTAAAAACTTCTAATTTTTCTTTATAATTTTGAAACTTGCTGATTCTTATCATACCATGCTCTGCTGTACTAACAAACGGTATTCGATATTTTTTCAAAGTATCTAATGTTTCTTGATGTGGGTGGCCATATCTATTATTCTTACCAGCAGAAATCACCGCTAACTTCGGTTTTATTTGATCAATAAATATTGGATCAGTCGCAGTTTTACTGCCATGATGACCTGTTTTAAGAATTGATATTTGTAAATTGGGATATTTTTGAATAACCTTTTTTTCACCAGCTCGGTCCAAATCGCCAGTAATAAGATAGCTATATTTCCCGATTGTTCCAAATAAAACAAGAGAATCTTCGTTTTTTCCTATACCTTGATTAAAAGGATGTAGAATCATCAATTCAGCATCCTGTTTTTTACTATTATCTGTCATAGGTATCACCATTTTAGGCGGTCGAGTAGATTCTATTTTTTTAATGAATTGTGGCAGTTGTTCCATTCCAGATGGAACAATCATTCTATCGACGTCTATTTTGGTTAATATAGACGGAAAATTACCTATATGATCTGCATCTTGATGCGTCAAATATAAATAGTCTATATGACTGATTCCTTTGCTTAATAAATAATTAGTAATAATTTTTTCACCAGAAGTTTGATACTCCTTTCTAGTTCGCCAGCTATCCATCTTAAAATGAACTTTACCGCCTGTATCTACTAATGTAATTTGCCTATTAAACGGCTTTCTTATCAATGTTGAATCCCCTTGACCAATGTCAAAAAAAACGACTTCTTGCCGAATTGGAAAATGGATCCATAGAAATACCATAACATAGAAACTAACTAATATTGCCCATCTTTTAATACACGAAGGATGTAAAAAACATGTTAAGGTGCACATGAAAAATAGCATGCACATATTTAAACTGGGTTTACCAAACGTTATCGTTAATGGTAAACGTGCTAGTTCATCAAAAAAATAAATAAACGTTTTTAATACAGTATTTATCCCATCCATAACAACCTTAAAATGAATCCCAACCATTCCTCCAAAAATTACAATTGGTAGGATTAAGAATTCAAAAATAGGAATAATAAAAATACTAAGTACAATTGATAGAACATTCCACTGATAAACGTTGAAAAAAATAAATGGCAAACTAAATAAGTTTAGCCAAATACCTGATTCAAAAGTACCTTTATTCTCCATAAAGATTAGTAGTAATGACATTAGATAGCTCAACTGACCGCCAAATGTGAACAGTACTTGTGGTTCAATCACCAATCCTATTAACAAAGCGAAACACCAAACCGTAATCCCTTGGACAGGTTTATCAATTAGTTCACAAATAAGTTGAACCATACACATAAAAATTGCACGTCGTAAACTACTAGATTCCCCTGCAATAACTAAATAGCATGGAAGTAAAAAAAGTAATCCTTTGGCTACTGTCTCACGTGGGATTAATAGTCTATTTCCTAACGTTCTTATTAACATCACAAAATAATATACATGTAAACCCGATAAACAGAATAAATGAATTAATCCTAATTGTCTTATAGAGGCTAAATCCTGATTGAATTCCTGAGTCTTATCACCAATTACCAAAGCATTCAAAAATTTATCTAACGGATTGGATAAAGAATTAAAATAACTTTTTAATTCTGCTCGTAATTCATGTAACTTACTTATCACGGATTCAAGCGATAAATTCATGACATTTTTTTCACTATTATTAACTTTTATAATAGTCATACTATTGTAAATTGATTTAGTTCGCATAAAACTTTGATAATCAAACTCGTTTTCATTTGTCGCTGATTTAATTTTTTGTAGCTTAGCATCAACGTTTATAATTTTAGTGTGTTTATTATGTTTAATCTTATTGAGTTCATTTTGTGACTTACAGTTATAAAATCCTCGAATTTTTTGTGAATTAGAAATTATTTGTCCATCAAAACTAACCAAATCACCATTGATTGAATAATCATCAGGGTAAATTTTCACATTAACATTTTGTACCTCTTTTTCAACTACAACTTGCTTCTGGCTTTCCTTCGCATTACTGTAAAAATAAATACCAAAAATTAAAATACAGACACAACAAATATAAAAAGTTATCGAACGTTTTAACGTAATAATTCGTATAAAAATAACGATAGCGAAAATAATCCAAATAGGATTGTAATTTACAACATATAAACTTGTTATTCCAATAACTAACGTCGCAAAAAATAGATCAACTGCTTCAACTGATTTTATTCTGAAAATATTTTATTCAGAACAATTTCTTCAATATAATTTTTATCAACTTTTACTTGCTCAAAAATAACATTATTTCTTTCTAATAGTGATATGGCATAATCATCATTATGATAATTACGTAAATAATATATTTTTTTCACGCCGGATTGAAGTAGCATTTTTGTACACTGTAAACAAGGAAAATC
This sequence comes from Dellaglioa sp. CoH-55-MRSF-8, assembly GCF_056782195.1. The sequence goes on along the minus strand of NZ_JBXAYH010000004.1, from coordinate 123,823 downwards.
TGTCACATAAATTTCTGAATTATCTGTCGCTGAGCCAAACTTTGCACACTGTAAAACTGCATTCATTTCTGCATGAATCGTTCGTACACAATGTCCGTCTACAAGGTAGCAACCTTCATCTATACAATGTACATCCCCTGAAACAGCGCCGTTATATCCGCCTGCAATAATCCGTTTATCTCTAACAAGTATCGCACCAACAGATAATCTTTCACATGTACTTCTTAATGATAGTAATGCAGCTTGCGTCATAAAATATTGATCCCAAGGAATTCTATTATCAGGCATTTAGGTATTTCCTTCTTTCATTTTTTTATAGTATATCAAAAATAAATCTTTAAAAAAAGTTAGACCGCTAATGAGTCCTTTAGACTTTCATATGTTTTATCACCGATGCCGCCAACTTCTTTTAATTCATCCGTAGTTTTAAACGATTGATGTTCTTCTCTATATTGTAAAATTTGTTCTGCTTTTTTTGGTCCAATTCCAGTCAACCCTTGCAGTTGTTCTTTCGTTGCGGTGTTTAAATTAACCGTTGATTCATCATTCGATTTATCCTGAGTTCCTGTAGTAGACCCTGCATCCATAACAGAAGATCCTTGGGCAGTAGTAGCTGCTACTTTATTTTCTTTTACTTCCCCTTTTGCCGGAACATATATAACCATCTCATCTGTTACTTTTTGAGCTAAATTAATCTGTTTCTGATCAGCGTTAGATAAAAATCCCTCAGCTAAATCGATTACCTGACTAATTCTCATTCCTGTTTTCATTGTGTATATACCTGGTTTTTTTATATTTCCTTTGATATCCACAACGATTTTCCCACCATTTGAGGTTTCTAAATGGCTTGATATATTTTTTTCCGAGCTAGACGACGTACTAGTAATACTATTAACTAACATATCATCTGTTTTGCTACTTTTATGTTGTGTAACTATTGAAAAAATGGTCAATGCTATTACAGATACCACACAAATAATGATAATTTTTCGATATTCAATTCAAATTTTTTTTATTTGATCCATCTTATCCACCTCCCTCTTATATTTAAATACGCAAAAAAACGAATTTCATTTAAAATGAAATTCGTTTTTTTCCTTAAATCATTATCACGTATTTTAATGATGATTCATTTTATTTAAGTTAATCTTCCTTACTAATTACTTCATGACATTTTTTAATCATAGCTACTTTTATATGATTAGGTACCATATTTGAAATATCTCCATCAAATTTAAATATTTCTTTCATTAAACTTGAGGAAATATGTGCGTATTTAGGATTAGCAAGCATCAATACAGTTTCCACTGTTTCATCTAACTCTTTGTTCATCAATGCAATATCTTTTTCATATTCAAAATCCCTATTATTTCTAACACTACGAATAATTATTTTAGCATCTAATTGGTGCATTAAGTTAATCGTTAAATCTGATTCAACACTAACTACTTCTACATTTGCTAATGAAAAGGTAGCTTCACTAATCAAATCTACCTTTTCATCAGCTGTAAACAATGACTTCTTTTTAGTATTAGTCATAACTGCGACAATAACTTTATCAAAAATTTGGCTTGATCGAACAATAATATCTAAGTGTCCATTAGTTAATGGATCGAAACTTCCCGGAAAAACTGCATTCATTTTAGTTCTCCTTTTGATAAATCGTTACCTGTGTAATTCCATAATTTTGTCTCCTAAATAGCCTGAATCCAGAAATATCATCAGGTAAGTTAGCATATTGATCTGTTTCACAAATAATTAAAGCTTGATTATTTAACAACTCGCTGCTATCTATTTTTTTTATCGTATCAATTATTTCTTGGGTCTTATAAGGTGGGTCTAAAAAAACAAGATCAAATGTTTCTTTACCTTTTAATAGTCCAATTGCTTTATCGGCATCTTGCTTATAGACCGTAAACTTATCTTCTTCCTTTGTGATAGCAATATTATCATTAATTGTTTTAATTGCTTGATACTGTCTATCAATTAGAAAAGCATGCGAGATTCCTCTAGAAACAGCTTCGATACTTAACCCTCCGCTACCTGCAAATAAATCTAACGATTTACCGCCATCAAAATAAGGACCAATAATATTAAACACTGATTCCTTAACTTTATCCGTTGTAGGTCTTGTTGCCATACCCGGAACTGCTTTTAATTTTCTTCCGCCATATTCACCTGAAATTATTCTCATATACTTTACTCACTTTTATTTTTAAATTTTTCTTGATCTTCATCTGTTAATTTAAATGCTTTTTCACCCATTCGAGACCCAAAGTCCATATCAATATCAGGGCGATGCGATACTTCTGTCTTTTTAACAAATTTTAAATTTTGAATTTTCTTAATCGTCTCGGGTAGGTCTTCTTGATTCATATAAATGACAACATATTTCATTTTTTTTGAAATATATTGAATAATACCGAATCGTTTCAACTGCTTAATTTGCTTCATATGGTATAAAAACACAATGACACCTTGTCTTTTTTGTATAACTAACTTAGTCCCATTTTCTTCGTCAAGCATTTGATTATGACCCCCTTTTTATTTATTATTTAGTAATTCCTTTTTTCTTAAAGCTGATATATTTAAAACTAAGCCTACACAGAAACTCAAGATAAGCATACTTGATCCGCCATAACTAAGAAATGGAAATGTTACACCTGTTATTGGTAAAACACCTGATATACCACCAACATTAAATACAGTCTGCACTGTCATAAACGTCGCAATTCCATAACAACAAAGTGAATGGAAAGTTTCTTTACTTTTAGAACCAATAAAGATAATTCGTCCAATCATACTGAAAAGTAATATTAAAATAAAAAATACCATCAATAATCCAAGTTCTTCACCTGTAATTGCTAATATAAAATCAGTATACGGTTCTGGTAGATAGCCTCGTTTTTGGATGCTATTTCCTAGTCCTGCACCAAAAATACCACCATTACTTAATGCATAATATGAATTTACCAGCTGTTGTCCAGTTGATTGCTGATATTTAAACGGATCATTGAATCCACTAAATCTTTTAGCCATATATGCTAATGGACCACCAGAATCTGGAGAAACAGATTTTAATTTTGATAATAATATCATTAAAGTACCCATGCCACCAACAGAAATTAAAGAAGTTATTCCAATTGAATACCCACTAGCCAAAATAATGATTAATACTGCACTAAAATTAATAATAAACCCACCCACATCTGGTTCAACCAAAATTAAAATGAGTGGTAAGGCTACTGCAATCGCATAGATAAAACGACGTTTATTTCTACCCTCATAACTTAATTCTTTATTTTCACGGAATGCAACTTGTTGCGCCATAAACAAGACTAAAAAAATCTTGCTGATTTCTGCGGGCTGAATGTTAAAAGAGCCAAAGTTAATCCATCCTGCTGCACCATTAACTGTTTTACCGCTAAGTACTACGTATAAAAGTAGCAGAATGGACACTGCACCAAATAATATTATAAATCCAGAACTTTTAAAAAAATTAACCTTCATTGAATATATAAGGAAAGCAACTAGCAATCCTAAAATGGCAAAAAGCAATTGTTTTTTTAAATATGTCGTTGGATCGCCACCCGCCATTTGAACCTTATATGAACTAGCAGAATAAACCATGACCACACCAATTCCGGATAATATGATATACGGTATAAAAATAAAATAATCAAGATATTGTAATTTTTGTGTTATTCTTTTTAAAATTTGCATTTTTAATCCAACTTATTTCTTCATTTTTTCAAATTTAGTACTAAAGTGTCTATTCGAAGTTACTTCAAGATTCTTTATCTGCTTCTTTTCAGTTTTTTCTTCAAACAGAGCACACTCCAACACAAAATCTACTTCACGAGAAAAACGAACAATTAAGTATCAACTACTTCTTAAAATGTAACATAACCAAGCTAGTAAAATGTATTTCGCTGTTTCCAGATAAATTTATTTATTTTATCTACATTTTCTTGCAAAGTGACCATCACATTTTCTTTAGAAATGTTGTTTTTCATCGATTTTATTCTCTCGTGACTCCTAATAGTATACCATATTACTATTTATCATGATTAAAAAAAAGAGTTGAAAATGAACTTAATCATTTTCAACTCTTTTTAAATTAACCTTTTTTTGAATCTGTTTTATGTTGTTTTTGAGCTTTTTCACGCATATTTGTATCTAAGATACGTTTACGTAAGCGTAAATTATTTGGTGTGATTTCTAATAATTCATCCGTGTTCAAGAATTCCAATGATTCTTCAAGAGTAAGAATAGTTGGTTTCTTGATTGAGGCTGTTTGATCTTTATTAGAAGAACGAACATTACTCATAGCTTTTCCTTTAGTAATATTTACAGAAATATCACGTTCACGGCTACTTTGTCCAACAACCATTCCTTCATAAATATCAGTAGTAGGTGTTACATAAATTGTTCCACGTTCTTCAATACTCATAATTGAATATGTTGTAGCTTTTCCTGAATTAATAGAAACTAATGCGCCATTACGACGACCAGGTTCCCAGTTACGGATAACTGGTTTGTATTCAGAGAAAGTATGATTTAAGATACCGTATCCACGAGTCATTGAAAGGAATTGTGAATCATATCCAATTAAACCACGAGTAGGAGCTGAGAAAGTTAAACGAGTTTGGCCGTTATTACCGGTCTCCATGTTAATCATTTCACCCTTACGTTGAGCCATTGTATCAATAACACCACCAGAATATTCATCAGGTGTATCGATTTGGACGCTTTCAAATGGTTCTTGCATCTTGCCTTCGAATTCACGGTAGATAACTTCTGGACGTGAAACTTGAATTTCATAGTCTTCGCGACGTAAAGTTTCAATTAAGATTGATAAATGTAATTCTCCACGACCTGAAACAACCCAAGCATCTGGAGAATCTGTATCTTCAATTTTCAATGAAACATCAGTATGCAATTGTAATTTAAGACGATCTTCCATCTTTCGAGCAGTAATGTTTTTACCATCTTGTCCAACAAATGGTGAATCATTCGTTCTGAATGTCATTTGTAGTGTAGGTGGATCAATACGCATTAATGGTAATGCTTCTTGATGATCACTTGGTGTTACAGTTTCACCAACGAAGATGTCATCCATCCCTGAAACTGCAATTAAATCACCGGCTTTAGCTTCATTAATTTCAACACGATCTAAACCGAAGAAACCAAAAAGTTTTGAAACACGGAAGTTTTGAACTGAGCCGTCAAGTTTAATAACAGAAACTTGATCACCAACAGCAATTTTTCCACGGAACACACGACCAATACCAACACGACCAACATATTCATTATAATCCAACATTGAAACTTGGAATTGTAATGGTTCGTCACTGTTATCAACTGGTGCAGGAATTGTATTTATAATTGTTTCAAAAACGTCATCCATAGAATGTTTTTGAGTTTCGATATCTGGATCCATACTTGATGTACCATTGTATGCACTAGCATAAATAACAGGGAAATCAAGTTGTGCTTCATCAGCACCTAATTCAATAAACAAATCAAGAACTTCATCAACAACTTCTTGTGGACGAGCACCCATACGATCAATTTTGTTAATAACAACGATTGGTACTAATTGTTGTTCTAAAGCTTTTTTCAAAACAAAACGTGTTTGAGGCATTGTTCCTTCAAAAGCATCAACGACAAGTAAAACACCATCAACCATTTTCATGATACGTTCTACTTCACCACCGAAATCGGCATGTCCAGGTGTATCTAAAATGTTAATTTGTTTGTCGCCAACTCTAACAGCAGTATTTTTTGATAAAATTGTAATACCACGTTCTTTTTCAATATCATTTGTATCCATGGCACGGTCACTAATTTCTGAATGGCCATCCAATGTATCTGATTGTTTTAATAATTCATTAACTAATGTCGTCTTACCGTGATCGACATGGGCGATAATCGCAATGTTACGAATGTCATCTCTTGTTTTCAAGTTTGTTCTTCCTTTCGTTGGAGCCTTAATATTTTTACGAATAATAACTACAGTTCACTATTATAGCAGACAATTAACACACTTACTAAAAGTTTTCATACTTTTTCATAAATAAATCGCATAAAAAAACTGCGACTTGTTAGTCACAGCCACAACGCGATTCTACTAAAAACTATTTAGTAGTTTTAAAATGTCCTCTTGTGCGTTTTCCGTTGCTATTAATACATCTGCTGATTGTAACATATCGAGCTCTAACCCGTCAATTGTTTTCACGGTGATACCAAGAGTTTCCGCCAATATTTTACCGGCTGCAAAATCCCATGGTTTTAAGTGAGAAACATAACCAATTTCTTGTCCACGTAATATGTGAACAAACTCAATACCGGCACTTCCATAAACCCTAGCACCTGAACTATGTTGAACAATTGATTGTAAATGCTTATAGTCCATCATTAACATAGGTGAGCTACAACCTAGCAAGCCATCCTTAAGTGCTATATTTTCAGGCTTTTCAAGTTTTTTATCGTTGGCAAAGACGCCCCTATCTGGCCCACCAGAATATAAAACATTATTCATTACATCCATAATGAATCCCAATTTTCCAATACCGTTTTCATAAATACCAATCATAATCGCGAAATGATCTTTCTGTTTGACAAAATTCATTGTGCCATCAATTGGATCAACAATCCAAACAGTACCATCTAAATTTGTTACATCATCCCCAAAACCTTCTTCACCTAAAATTTTGGCTTTCGGATCAAAGGTACGAATTTTGTTTACTAAAAATTTTTCAGTCTGTTTATCCATATTAGTTACAAGATCAACTCGACTACTTTTTGTTTCAACAGACAATGGATTTCCAAATGCATGAATAATATTTTCACGTGCCTCTGTCAGCCAACTTTTAACCTGATAATTAACCTCATCAATATTCAAATCATAACCTCCCTATTGGTTAATTTTAATAACGTCCCTTGTACTCTCTCTTGCAAATTTCATTGTACGATAAATACTAAAACCTGATTCATCTTCGTACGATCTGCCTATTTGTTTTTCCTCCATTTTGGAAGGAACAATTTTTTTAAACTCACGATAATTATAAAGCAATTCTTCTCGATCAATACCTGTAGAATTTGCTAATTCTATTGCTTTATAGAATTCACTGACAGAGATAATTTCTTCAGTAGTCCAATGTGCTTCTAATGGGTAATCAATTTTATTATTCATAATTTAGTGTGTTAAACTCCCTTTATTTTTACTTTATTTAATTATTGAATTAATTTTCAACTAATACTTTCAATATACTTGAAAGTAATTACTATGTTTCATTTTACAGCAATCCATTAAAAACTAAAAGAAATGAAACATAACTATTAATTTTCAAATGGCCTACAGATATGATTATTTTATGCTACAATGTACCGTAGAATATTAATTTGGAGGTACTATTTTGATTAAAATAACAATGAAAAATATCATTCGTGAAGGTAATCCAATTTTACGAAATCGTTCAAGCGAAATGACTTTTCCGCTTTCAGATGATGATAAACAACTCGCACATGATTTAATGGAATTTTTAGAGAATAGTCAAAATGAAGAAATAGCTGAAAAATATCATCTACGCGCAGGTGTTGGCTTAGCAGCTCCGCAATTAGCAATTTCTAAACGAATGACTGCTGTCTTAATCCCTGGCCCAGAAGGTGAAGAGCCCACACTTAAACAAGTGTTAATTAATCCTACTATTTTAAGTCAGTCAGTTCAAGTTGCTGCACTTTCAGAAGGTGAAGGTTGCTTATCAGTTGATAGAGATGTCCCTGGATATGTGCCAAGAGCTGATCGGATTACACTTCGTTACTTTGATATCGAAGGTACACAACATAAAATCCGCTTGAAAAATTATGAAGCAATTGTAGTCCAACATGAAATTGATCATTTAAATGGTATATTATTCTTTGATCATATTAATACTGACAAACCATTTGCTATACCGAACGATGCTATTATGCTTGAATAAATAACTAAAGAGTTTCTCCAATAATTAATTTATTGAAGAAACTCTTTTTATTTCACTTTAAACATACTGTTTGAACTATACCTTTTTTAAATCTTTAGTATACATAATTGTCTCAACATTAACCAAATGTGCTACCTCTAAATGTAAAATACCGTCTAAATACCAAAGATCTGTTACTTCAAATGCCGATTTTGCTTCGACACTTTTTTTAACCAGGTTCATCATTTCAAATTCTTCAAATAAATTGAAAAAAATGTTTCTTATTTTCCCGATATTCTCTTCTGAAGGAGACTTCATCTGAAATTGATACTCAAATACCATGACCCTCTTACCCCAAACCTTTGAAACAATTTCTGTAACCCTTAGTATTTCAGAATTAATACCATATTCATTACCATGTAGTCTATTTAAAGCAAATTCAACCGCATTATCTGTAATAAGTTTGCTTTTATTTTTAAGAATAGTAATCTGTCTATTTCTTTTCAGACGGTTATAATTTAAAATTATGATGATCATTAAAACCACTACAGTCACTATTTTAACTACCAACCACATTTATAAAACACCACTCTTCCTTATACGATAACTTTTCATAATTATAACATGTCTGTTAAATTTTATCCTTTATAAGTCTATTCAAATCGGTCTATTCTATACTTAAATAATAATATATGATAAAATATAAATTATATGTTGTGCAGACAACCCCCAGTTCGGTTTCTAATTTCCATTTCAAATCATTTTAACCAAAATGATATCAATTTAATTTAAAGGAGTTTTACAAATGATTTTTAAAGTTTATTATCAAGAAACACAAGATAGAAATCCACAAAGAGAAGAAACAAAATCACTTTTCCTTGAAGCAAGTTCTGAAATTGAAGCTCAAAGTATTGTTGGTCACCAAACAACACATAACATTGAATTCATTGAAACATTATCAGATAAAGCTTTAGCATATGAAAAGGAAAACCCTACATTTAAAATGACGGAGTTTTCTGAATGAAAAAGATAAATGTTAAAAATAACGAGACTGGTGTTTTTGCAGTCGGCGGATTAGGTGAAATTGGTAAAAATATGTACGGCATCCAGTTTCAAGATGAAATTATCGTCGTCGATGCAGGAATCAAGTTTCCGGAAGATGAGTTATTAGGAATTGATTACGTTATTCCTGATTTTCAATACTTAGTTGCCAATCAACAAAAAATTAAAGCATTAGTTATCACCCATGGTCATGAAGATCATATTGGTGGTATTCCCTATTTATTAAAACAAATTAATGTCCCAATTTATGCTGGACCATTGGCTTCAGCATTAATCAAAGGAAAATTAGAAGAACACGGGTTACTTGCCACAACAGAAATGCATGAAATTGAAGAAGATACTGTTCTTAAATTCAGAAAAACGAGTGTGTCGTTCTTTAGAACAACTCATTCAATTCCTGATACTTTAGGTGTCGCAATCAAAACGCCATCTGGTAACATTGTAGTCACTGGGGACTACAAATTTGATCTAACACCTGTTACTAATCAGCCGCCCAACCTTCAAAGAATGGCTCAACTTGGTGCTGATGGTGTACTTTGTCTACTATCTGATAGTACAAATGCAGAAATTCCTAATTTTACAAAATCAGAAAGATTCGTTGGTAAATCAATTCGACGAATTTTTGAAAAAGGTGAAGGCCGCATTATCTTTGCTACTTTTGCTTCAAATATTTCCCGAGTACAACAAGCTGCTGAAGCTGCTGTTGCCAAAGGCCGTAAAATCGCTGTCTTTGGACGTAGTATGGAGGCAGCAATTGTTAACGGACGTGAATTAGGATACTTAAATATTCCAGATGATGCCTTAATTGATGCACGTGATATTAATTCATTACCCGCAAATGAAATTTTAATTTTATGTACGGGATCACAAGGTGAACCAATGGCAGCTCTTAGCCGTATCGCTAATGGGACTCATCGTCAGGTTTCTATTCAACCTGGTGATACTGTTGTTTTCTCAAGTTCTCCAATTCCTGGTAACACAATCAGTGTAAACCACGTTATTAATGAACTTTCAGAAGCTGGAGCAACTGTTGTCCATGGTAAAGTAAATAATATTCATACTTCTGGTCATGGTGGCCAAGAAGAACAAAAATTAATGCTCAGTTTGATGAAACCTAAGTATTTCGTCCCTGTCCATGGTGAATATAGAATGCTTAAAATTCATACTGGATTAGCTGAACAAATTGGCGTTCCAAGAGAGAATAGCTTTATTATGGAAAATGGTGATGTCTTAGCTCTAACTAGTGATTCTGCTCGAATTGCTGGTCATTTTGAAGCTGATGATATTTATGTCGATGGTTCAGGAATTGGTGATATCGGTAGCGCTGTCCTAAATGATCGACAAGTCCTTTCTGAAGAAGGCCTTGTTGTTGTCGTTGCAACGATTGACATGAAAAAACATGAAATTCAAGCAGGACCAGATTTATTATCTCGTGGATTTGTCTATATGCGCGAATCAGGAGAATTAATTAATCAAGGTCGTCGTCGCTTATTCCGTGTCATGAGTCGCTTATTAAAAAATGATAAAATTACAGAAGCCATGATTAATGATGCAATCGTTGATGACTTACAAAAATTCTTATATGAACAAACTGAACGTAAACCAATGATTTTACCAATGTTAGTTATCGTTTAACAAAAATAGCTCAATATTCTAATTAGAATATTGAGCTATTTTTATATAATCAAAATTTATCTTTAAATCCTTTTAAATTTTAGTTATAATTATTAGTATTAATTAAGGAGGGAAGTTCATGAATCAATATTTCATTATCGTTAATGAGTCTGCTGGAAGTGGTCGTGCTAAACAAATTTGGCAATCTATTGAAAAAAAATTAATTTCTCAAAATGTCTATTTTAAGGCCCATCTGACAGACTATATTGGTCATGCTTCCCTTCTAACGGAAAATTACGCCAGACATTATCACCCCATCGAAACAGACAATAATCAAATTATACTAGTTATTGGCGGCGACGGTACTTTAAATGAATGTATCAATGGTGTTAAAAATGCGAACACATTTGATATCCCAATTGCCTATATTCCTGCAGGATCAGGAAATGATTTTGCTCGAGGTGTCGGTATCCCCAAATCTCCACTTGTAGCTCTTGAACAAGTATTAAACACAACTTCACCTAAACTATTAAACTTAGGTGTCATGCACGAATTATCACGGCATGAAAAAAAATACTTTATAAATAATGTTGGCGTAGGTTTCGATGCGCAAATAGTAAGTATCGCAAATCAATCAAGTTCAAAGAAACTATTGAATAAACTTCATCTAGGATCGCTTACTTACTTAAGCGCCCTATTAGGAACTTTATCAAGACAAGCTGCATTTCCCATAACTGTCCGGGTGAATGGCCATCAAGAATTTTATCAAAATGCCTTTCTTGTAACAACATCAAATCATCCCTACTTTGGTGGCGGTGTTCCAATTTTACCAATGGCAGATCCGACAAAAAATAATTTAGACTTAATTATCATTGAAAAACCTAGTGCACTAAAATTAATCTATCTAGCCATTTTACTGAAATCTGGTAAACATATTAACCAAAAAGGTGTTCACCATTTTACATCAGATAAAATTAAACTTTCCGTTGACTCTTTAGAGTACGGTCAAATGGATGGTGAAGACCTAGGAACCCGTTTCTTTGAAATTGAGTATAGCGTCTTATCATACCCATTTTGGATTAACTAAAAAGCCTATATATCTCATTTAATTGAGATATATAGGCTTTTTCTATGGTCGGCTATTCTCCATTCCAATCATTGGATCAATTGAACCATCCATAATATTGTCGTTAGTTAAAATAAATTTTTCAATTAAAGTTGGAACAGGCGGAGCTATTTTAATAGATTTTTTAGCTAGTTGGCTCTCTTTAATCGAATCATCAACTTTTTTAATATCACCATCAAAAATCTGTTCAATTCGTAATAATAACGTTGTTTTTCTATTGGCTGATTCATTCTCAACACATTCTTCAAATGATTTTTCTTCGCCAAGCAAAATCAATAACTGGCTAGCACGGGTAATTGCGGTATACAGTAAATTACGTTTAAGCATTCGCTTATACTGCGAAACCATTGGCAAAATAACCATTTTAAACTCACTACCTTGAGACTTATGAATAGATGTGCAATATGCCAAAGTTATTTTTTGCCATTCATTTCGCCTGTAAGTCACTTCTGTTTGATCAAAAGCAATAACTAGTTCGTCTACCTTATCTTCGCTATCTTTGGCCAATGTAATTCCTACAATCTTACCTATATCTCCATTAAAAACATTATTTTCAGGACTATTAACAAGATGTAACACCTTGTCACCAATTCTAAATTTTTGATCTCTAAAAAGTACTTCTTTTTGTCTACTATTTTCAAGTGGATTCATAATATTTTGTAACATTTCATTTAAACGATTAATTCCCGCCGCACCTCGATACATTGGTGCCAGAACTTGAATATCACTTGAAGTGAACCCTTTATTCTTAGCTCGTTCAACAACCTGTTTAATAATTGATTCAACTTGAAATTCACGACTCGCGAAAAATGAACGATCCTTTTGATTCTGTGTAAAATCAGCAGGTAATTCACCTTTTTTTATTGAATGTGCGAGTGAAATTATTGATGACCCATCACCTTGACGATAGATATCCGTTAATTCTTTTCGCTCAAGATAGTCACTTTTCAATAAATCATAAAATGTTTGCCCAGGACCAACAGAAGGCAATTGATCTTTATCACCTACAAAAATGACTTTCATATCTGTAGGTATTGCATTCATTAATGTATTCAATAAATACGTATCAACCATCGACATTTCATCGATAATTAATAAGCCACCTTCTAAATCTTTCGTTTCAACATCATTATTCGATTCTCTTCCAGTTAGTCCTAAGAGTCTATGGATTGTACTGGCAGGTAATCCAGTCGTTTCAGTCATTCTTTTTGCTGCTCGCCCAGTAGGTGCAGCTAAAAGAATAGGAAATGTTTGTCCTTCTCCATAACTACTAAGATCGAGCGAAAAGTCATTTAATTCCGCAAATAACTCCACGATACCATTAATAACGGTTGTTTTACCCGTTCCTGGGCCACCTGTTAATAAAAATATCTGTGAATTCATAGCCGCCCTAATGGCATTAATCTGTGACTCACCATAATTCATATCAAGTTTTTTTTCAATCTTACGAATTGCTTTATCAATATCTTTTTCTGCTAACTTACCTTTTTCTTGCCCCGATGAAAGTAATCTTTTTAAATGTTCAGCAATTTGGTATTCTGCATGATACAGATTTTTTAAATAAATACGCTGTTCATCACCGACAACGAGTCCTGATTTAGCTAAATTAATGAGTTCTTTTGAGATTGCCTCAGGGTTTATTCTGACTCTTCGACTACTCTCTAATAATCGTAAAGATGCTTCCAACAACGGCTCTGCAGTCGCATAGGTATCGCCATCTTGTTGACATAAATCATTGATACTTTGCAAAATACCTGCTTGTATTCGACCTGAAGAATCAGCTGCAAATCCTAATTCTCCAGCAATTTGATCTGCCTTTTTAAAGCCAATATTTTCAATATCATTTACTAGTTGATATGGATTTTCTTGAATAATTTCAAGGGTTTTTTCTTTATAAGTTTGATAAATAGTTGCGGCTAATTGACTACCAAATCCAAAACCATTTAATCCAATAATAATTTGTTCCATCCCATTATTTACTCGAACAGTCTCTAATATTGTTGTTTTCTGCTTGTTTGATAATTCTAATGAATCAAGTACAGTATCATCTGCTAATATTTTATCAATTGTTTTCGTTCCTAACTTTTCAACAATTGATTCCGCAGTCTTTTTCCCAATCCCTTTAAATTCTGAGCCAGATAGATAGGTAATAAGCCCCATTTTTGAAGTAGGTGTTTCATTTTGATAATTACTCGTTTGAAATTGTTTCCCATATTTGGGATGCTCAACTTGTTGACCATAGAAGCGGTACGTAGATTCCTCTTTAATGTCAGCAAAATTACCAGTAACAACAACCTCATCTTCAGGCCATTCCAAATTACTTTCAATACTGTGAATTAGAATCACTTTATAAAAACTATCTTGGCTTTGAAAAAATATGGTTGCAACCTTACCAACCAAGTAAGCTTGTGTTTCATCACTTTGAGGATCATCATTAAATAAATTTAGTTTCTGAACAACCATTATTTCACATCCTCTTTATTTATCACGTAATTTTATAAACGATTCTATTTCACTTAATCTTTGTTTTTGTGCCTCAAAATAGGCCTGATTGGCTATTTTTGAACGATCAAAATAAGTATTGAATTCAATTCCTAAAACCATATTAGCTAAGCCTCGTTGAAAATTAGCCTTTGCATTATTTTCATCTATTTTAAGAACTAAGTCATAATATTTACCAGCATTTTCAAACTGACCCAATGCTAAGAAAATATCGCCAATTAATTCGTTGGCGTCCATATTTTTAGGATTTATTTCTTGAGCCGTAATCGCAAATACTAATGCTTGTTGATACAGCTCTTGAGCCATATATGATTGTGCTAACATTAAAAAAGCTGTTTCTTTCAACTTTTGATTAGTTACTTTTTGAAATGATTGAATTGCTTCAGAATACAGTTCTGCCTCGTAAAACACGTTACCAAGACCATATTGTAATAAATCAACTTGTTCATTTTTCTCATCAAAATATCCAATAGCTTTTTTATACAGTTCTTCCGCCTGAGGGTAGTCTTTTACTTTTGTTAAATAACTACCTAATTCATAATAAGCCGTTTGATTATTAGGTTCTTTTTCAACCTTTTCAACTAATTGATGAATAATATGTTTTGATTCTGCTTCTTTTTCTTCTCTCTTACCCATTATTACTCCTTAAACGACATCACTTTCATCGCGTATTCTATCCAAATAACTAGTATCATTCCATTTAACTAATTTAAATTCGGTTCCATTTTGTGTTTCCAAAATAGTCGTACTAGTATTCGATAAGCCACCTTGTTTACGGAAGTCTTTCAGCGGTACTCCTAATAAATCGTGAATCAAGGCACCAAGCGCCGCACCATGACTAACAATGATAATATTTGCATCTATTTTATTTTGGTCAACAATTTTTTTAATTGTTGGAACCATCCGCTTTAATAAAGCTTGAAATGTTTCGCCATTAATATTTTTAGGATCATATTTATCGGGATGATTACGGAAGGCATCGAGTTCCTCAGGATACTGAACAGCCACATCTGTAAACTTCATGCCTTCCATTTTCCCTAAATGAAATTCTTCTAAGTTATCATTCAAAATAACATCCAAATTTTGGTTTAGGCCTGTATTAATTAAATTTGCTGTGTCCTTTGCACGCTTAATAGGACTTGAATAAATAGCATCAAATTTTATTGATTTAAGTGCTTTGATTAATTGTTGTATTTCTATGTAACTTTGTTCAAGTAAGGGTGAATCTCCATTCGCACCTTGGTATCGTCCCTCAAGATTCCATTCTGTTTTGCCATGTCGAATAAAATATATATTAGTCATCAGTCAATAAGACCCCTTCGTTTTTTCATCTCTATTATATTATGCCACAAATATAAAAAGGCACAAACAAAATATTTGTTTGTGCCTTAACTATTATAAATTCAATTTAAACATATTGTAATTGTTTTGATCCCTCAGTTGACTTTTTAAATGCAGCGTCAATGATACCACTACCTAAGCATTCTGCGCCATCGTAAAAGACAACAGCCTGTCCAGGTGTAATAGCACGTACTGGTGCATCAAATTCAACTGTAGCTTCTGTACGGTCATCATTTAAATGAACCGTCACACCAACATCAGTTTGACGGTATCTAAACTTAGCAGTGATATGGAAATCATTGCCAAAGCGATCGATTGGTGCCATAAAACTTAACTCTGATGCTTCAAGATAATCGGCATAAAGTAAATCATTATGGTAACCTTGTCCAACAATCAATGTATTTGTTGCTAAATCTTTACCTACAACGAACCAAGGATCGTTACCTTCACCCGTACCACCAATACCAAGACCTTTACGTTGACCAATTGTATAATTCATAAGACCATAATGCTCGCCCATTTTTACACCGTCAACAGTCATCATATTACCCGTTTGTGCTGGTAAATATTCACCAAGGAACTTTGTAAAGTTTCTTTCGCCGATAAAACAAATACCTGTTGAATCTTTTTTCTTAGCAGTTGAAAGTCCAGCTTCTTCAGCAATTCTTCTAACTTCTGGTTTTTCAATGTTTCCAATTGGGAACATAACTTTTTGAATTTGTTTTTGTGATAATTGACTCAAGAAATAAGTCTGATCTTTGTTACTATCATCCCCACGTAACATATGCATAATACCGTCAGCATCTTGCTCAACTTGTGCATAATGTCCCATTGCGATGTAATCAGCATCAAGTTCCATAGCATAATCGAAAAATGCTTTAAACTTAATTTCTTTATTACACATCACATCTGGATTTGGTGTCCGACCCTTTTTATATTCATCCAAGAAATATGTGAATACGCGATCCCAATATTCTTTTTCAAAATTAACGGAATAATAAGGAATTCCAATTTTGTTTGCTACTTTAGCAACATCTTTGTAATCTTCTGTTGCAGTACAAACACCCATTTCGTCCGTATCGTCCCAGTTTTTCATGAAGACACCAACTACATCATAACCTTGTTGCTTTAATAAATAAGCAACAACTGATGAATCGACGCCACCACTCATCCCAACAACGACACGAGTTTTACTATTATCTGGCATACTATCACCATCATTTCAATTAGATTCTGAAAAAATCTACGATTTGAAGGTCGCACTATTTCAGTAAGTACTATTATACCAATAATATATACTAATACAACCCTAGTGTGTCATAATTTACTTTACTTAGTTTATACGATCATCAAATCCACTTATTTTAATAGATTCTATTCGTGATACCACTTGATTGGTACCATTAAGCATAGGCCCTTTAATAATACTTTCGCCTTTTTGTAAATTAGATAAAAGATATTGATATTGTTGATTACTGTCTTTATCTAAAGATAGCGTGTTCGCAATAAGTTTAACTTGGTCTTCCAATGGTAAAAAATTAACTTGCTCAGATGCATTATAGACACTACTGATATCACCCTTAATAGCTGATATAGATTGAGTTGCAAAAATTCCTGACCAACCGAATTTTCTTCCTTCTTTTAAAATTTTAACAGTTGGAGAGTTATCTTTAAAATTTAAATTTTGTATTTCATCAAGTACCACTGGAATTGGATTTTCTTCTGTATTTCCAATACTTTGAAGATAATTAAACAAATCCCAAAGTACAAATTCAGTAATAACTTTTTGTATATCATGTTGAAATCCTTTTAATTGAAAAATATGAATAGTTCCATCTTTATTTAAATATGACTCCCAGTTTTTGGAATCTTTAGTATAAGTGAAAGGATTTGAACTCAATAACATATCTAGTCTACCTACTATTTTTAACCCATCCTTGAATTCATCTTCGTCACTTAATATATTTTTTAAATGTAAAAAGGTAAATGATTTACCGTTTCTTGCATAACCATCACTTATTGCAGTTTTCAATGAATACCTTTGCTGAGTGCCTAACTCAAAAACGTTATCTAACATTTGAGATACTCGGTCTGCCATATCATTTACATCTTCAGTAATAAAGGTTCCACCACCATAATCTATTTCTTGAAGATTAAATGGATTTATAGGTAATTTATCCCCCGCTTTAACTAAGTGAAATTGAATTTTATTATCATGTCTCATTTTGCTAACAAAATTTTTATCCAATTGATTTTCCAAAAATCCATCAGTATAATCAACTACCAAACTATTAATATTTTTATTAGCCAACTCATACAGTAATGTTTGAACAAAGTAAGTCTTCCCCTGCCCAGACTTACCCGTAATAATCATGTGCCTATTTGAAAGCCCTGGATTTCCATACTCCCAATAAGCTTCATCAACACTACCTTTTTTAACGCCTAATTTAATTCTAGTTTTTTCAGAAAATGTATTTTCAGGATATTCTATTTCAAAATCAGAAAGTTCATTTATATTCGAATATTGACTTTGACTTTCATTTATACTATTTATAGATTTAATTTCGTTGTTATCTTCAAAATTTTTTTTATCCTTATTTTCACAATATTCATAAGCTGACTCTGTATCTAATTCTTTGTTTATAATAATATTTTTTCCTTTATCAGTATCGATAGTTTCTTGATAACTATCATCATGCAAAATATTTTTTAAAAGGCTTTCTTCCGGAAATCCCAATTTTCCACTTTTAATTTCTGAGATGATTTCATTTAATCCCTTACTTGCATAAATGTATGCGTCACCCTCAGGAAGTTTAATTTCAGTTATATTCTTACCGCCTAATTCCTTTCTAAGAATTCTCCGACTATCATTTCTATCACCAAATGAAACAATGAAAGCCTTGCCATAATATTCGTTTAATTCATTTGAAATTATAAAATCATTATTCAATAACTTATCATCATTATCTTGAATTTTTTTATATAGTTCTGCATTTATTAACTTGTTATTAAACATTTTTTTTAGATTAGCTAAATATATTGTCATAAAAAAATTACGGTAATATTCGGATTTAAATTTATTTTCATCCCTCAGCGCCTCATTTATTGTTTCTGCCGTATTAACCGCCTGCAACGTTGCCTTAGATATAACATCCGAATGGTTCTGTCCAACTTTAACTTCGACAGGAAACAAATGAATTTTTAAATTTTCTCCTACTTCAACACCCATGAATAACAGATCATCACTTGTAGCTCCTGTCATTCCTAGATTTTTTGCTGTAAATAATCCTTCTTTTTGGCTCATGCCAACCATTCCAGAAACTCTTAATATCTCTTCTAGCGATATGGGCACCCAAATAATATTCTCAGTTTCTAAAATACCCATTAATTCTTTATACGCCGAAATAATACTTAACTTTTCCCTCACTATATTGTGATTCGTTTTATCTCCGATAATTTTTAGAAGCCATTCTCCATTAATAATGTTAAATGATTTAATAATATTTAAACTTGTTTCTTTATTTTTAATTATAGTTTTGTCATATCTTTCTATCTTATCATTGATAATTAAACTATATTGTTCAATTTGGTTTGTAAAAGTTATTGACTCATAATTTGAAGTGTTACTTTGATCTGTATAATGAATAATATATAAATCATTACGTTCCGAAAAATAATCCAAACTGATATCTGGATCCAATAACGTTACCCAATTACTATTTTCCATAATATTCGTTAATATATCATCAAAATGACCATCTTCACTTTCAAAACTTGGAATGTTATTTACATTCGTAATTCCTGCTTGATAAACATTTGTTTCCGCATTGTTGGCTACACTAAATGCATTCCAATCATACATAAATTTGATCAATGGCCGATGTAAATATTTTGAATCCATATTTACACCGAATCCTTGTATAAACATTTTTTTATCAAGACTATATTTTTTACCACTTATTAGACCGCCTAAAGTATAATTCAT
Organism: Dellaglioa sp. CoH-55-MRSF-8; assembly: GCF_056782195.1. The sequence goes on along the minus strand of NZ_JBXAYH010000004.1, from coordinate 104,229 downwards.
TTCCAGCTTATCTGATTTAAAACTATTGGCATTACTCTCGACATCCATCTTATAAAATGAAACATGACTATATGGTTGTCTAACAAAATTATGATAAATATTAATCCGCGATTTTAATACTTTAATTACGTCTTCATTAGCATAATCATTAATTTTATCTCCCATAAATTTTTCAGAAAATAAATTTTCAAAATCAGCTGCCGTTATAATTTGATTAAATTGGTCATATATTGGATTAAGAATTTTTTTATCGTTATTTATATATAAATTAACAGGATGCATATTTTCTAATTTAAACCCTTGTTTAGTATTTTGAAGCTGTTTTAACATAAAATCAATCGTACTCTTTAATATTGTTTTATCATCGTTAATATTATGCATTGAAGCATTTAATGCATAATCAGAACTTACTTCAAAAAGATAATGAAAATGCTTATAAAAATCTAACATTCTAGAAGTAATAATATTTCTAGAAATCGCTGATATTTTTGATTTTTTAAATTCATTAAAGAATAACCATCTAGGCGAACTATCATCAAAATTTGATTTTAATAGTCCCCCATTTTTTGATATATATGGAACTAATCCACTTGGATTTAACGTTCGAATAAAATTTTCAGGTATAGATTGAAATTCTGTCCTTTTTAATAACTCTAGTTGATATTTAATCAATACTGGATGTAAAGGTGTATAAGCTATTTCCCCATCGATTTCTACTGTACCCATTTTATATAAATCTTTTAATTCCAATGTAAGTCTTTCTTCGGAGATTTGATTAATTACTTCATCAAAATCATCACAATATTTATTAAGAGCTTTCAATAATTCTTGATCAAAATAACTTAAACTTAAAATAGTATTTCTTTCTTTTAATAGCTTACAAATAAGAATATAGTCTATTCTTATTTGTTCAGGTATCTGAACTTCAATACTAGTGACAATTGAATCATCTATTTTTGCATACAATATTTGTTGTTTAATAATATCTACTTCATAATTCAACAACTTCTTATTTTCACTAAAGACATAATATTTTTCTGTACCATTAATTATTTTAGCCCCATCAAAAATTAAACTTTCATTAGCCTTACGCCTATTTTTTTCTATAAACAAACCACTTCTGGGAACCGGCTTCTGACTATTATCTAAAATTGAAAATGGTATTTCAATGCCTTCATTAACTAGCTTAAATTCATTCTCACTTTCATCTGAATCAATATTTTCAAAATTAATATTTACACCCACTTCATCTGAAATAGGAATTACATTATATTTAATCTGATCATAATCAACCTCATCAATAAAATCTGTACCACCAATTATATAATTTTTTTCGTATTCTAACTGAATCTCCATCTTAGATTTAGTTATTTTTACACGATAACTCGATAATATATTATTAAATATGTCTTGAGAAAATGGTAAATAAATTATTTGAAATGTATATTTCTGTGCCTTTGAATGTTCATATGAGGTCTTAATTCCATATATATCCATCACATTGAAGTCGTTTACAATAATTTTTAAATTATTACCATCTGCAGTAAATTCAGCAGATTTCCCATCAATTATATGGCTCTTACTTTTATTAATTCTTGATGCCTTCACAGAATCATCAAAAGGAAGTTTTATTATCAATTGATTATTTTCATGATTAATATTATTTTTAAATATTAAAATAAATCTGTTTTTGTACTTAACAGAATTTTTATTTTCACCATTTTCTCTACTTCGGTCATATATAATTAAATCAGGATTAACTTTATTTATTTTATCTGATTGATAAATAATTGTATCTTTTCTTAATTCTTTTAATTTTTCTTTTCCTCTTTTTATTTTTGAAAAATCGACATCCATCCAAATATCCTTTTCTTTCAACATACTCATTGATTCTAAATCTGCTTGCGTGTAGTTAACTATTTTATCTTCAACAGTATTATATTCTTGCCAACCACCAATCTTTTGAAAATCTTGCTTATTTTCTCTTAATCTTTTTTTAATATTATCAGCATCATACGTTTGTATTTGTGTATCATAAAAATAACCCATATTTTTATAGTCATCCGGAGTAATCTCTGATTTTTCTAAAATTGAAAAAATACTGGCAAAATCTAATAATGTTAAGTTCATTGAATCTTCCAAAATTATATTCTTTTTAAACTCTTCTAATACTACTTGGTTAGCGTCCGATAACCCGGACTTTTCTATTTCACTTTTTAAATCGTGTTTAATTTTATCAACAGAAAAAGGCCCATTTCCGTGACTAACATTCATGGCTCCACCCGATATACTGTCAAGAATTTCAGTACACACGATAAAAAGTGCCGTATTTCTCCATATGTCAGATTGTAAACTAACCCTATTTCTAAGTGTTACTAAAAAATCTGAGTTCATTTTATCTGTTGCTGCAACAAATAATATGTTAACACCATTTATATTTACCACTTTACCATGGAACTGCACGTCCTTTTGATCAATTACAAAATCTTCAGTAGAAATAATATCATTCATTTCAAATGCATTATAGAATCTAACAACTTCATTATTTTGATCTAAATTCAAATAATACCTGCTACCAGCACTAATATTTTGGGTTTTAAACCATTTAAATAACCGTTCGATTAAAAATTTATAATATTGGTTTGACATATTGTGCATCCCCGCTATCGCTTAATTTTTCAAGAATATTCATTTTTTCATATGTTTCTACTAATTTTCTTTTAGAAATATTATCTAATGAAATTCCTCTATTACTCATTTCGGTAATAACATCTTTAACAAGCATTTTTTCTGAACCAACTATACCCGCTGTAATCACCAATACAGTATCATCAGTCATGTTTAAAACATTTCCAAGTCTACCACGTCTTTTTACAAAATATTTTACTGCTATTGCTTCAAAAGATTTAGAAAATCTAGATTTAGTTTCGTCGGATAAATTTTTTGTTAATTTTAATTTTAAAAGTTTTATATTATCCTTTATATTATTTTCAGATGACATGCTTATATCATCCTCCAAAAACTCATTTAAAAATTCACTTAAATTATTTCTAAGTTCTATTGAATATTCAAAATTTATATCTGTTAACTGAAATAAACTATAAAATTTTTCACTAGGAACTAATAAATTTAAATAATCTAATAAATCAACGTTAACTAACAAATCAGTTGCGTTTTCTTTAACTTGAGCATAACCTCTATCATTTGTTGGTCTTGAACCTGATATTTTTTCCGTATCAAGTGCAAAAAAAATATTTTTTTTATTAAACTCATCGAAGGTTCCAATATTCATTATTATTTGACTAATTATGAAAAAATAATAGTAGCTAAAAAATGTATCAATATTTTTCATAAAAAATGTTGTATTTTTCATAAAATTGTTCAAATCATGATTAAAATAATCTAAGAATATACTTTGGTCACCAATTGAAACAAATTTTTCTTTTTTTATATTATTATTAGTTAGTTCATGTAAATTTTCTATAATAATTTTTTCATAAAGATTGTGCTCATCTTTTTTATTTATAAATTCAATCCACATATTATTTTTCTCTAGCTCAAGTGTATAATTTAAAAATGCTGCAATCTTTAATTCTCCACTTGAACTTTTTTTTTCGTTCGACTTTTTATACGCCAGCAACTTGGGAATATAAATTTCATCAAGTGCCGAATTAGAAAATAATTTTAAAAATTTATCTTTATTACCTATTTTAGATAAATCAAAATCATCACTTATATCCTTATCAAAGGATTTAGTATCCTTTGATATCTCACCTTTGTTAATGCTAATCCTTGCTAAATTACCTATAATTGGTGCAAATCCATTTTCAAATTTTGCTCTCTCTGGCTCACGGGTCATAAACGGTAATAATTGTCCTGATTTATGATGATTATTTTTTATCTTTCCTTTATCCATTTCCAAATGTTTTTTTAAATTTTCTAATTCAATAGACATTATATTTTCACCTCTGATACTTCATAATCAATCCCATTATTCTCTATTTTATATAGATATCCATCATTTATATTACCAACAATAACAGTTTCATTGTTATTAGTATTCAGTAATATGTTAAATACAAAATTGTTAAAATTCATTGCCTCTGACCGTTCAATATTAGAAATAACATATCCATTATGAATTTTTGTCAATAGCACATAATCTTCAAAATCTATTTTAACAAAATATTCAGCTTCATTACTTGTATCTTTAAAACACATATTAATTTCAAACTTGTTAATTTCAAAATCTACATAGTTTAATCTTAATGGCACTGCAACTCTAGTTTTTAAACTCAAATTATTTATAAACGCGAATCCTTTTACAGTTTGACCGTTCCACCGTAATACATTGCTTTGTATCAATTTTGCCAACTCTTTAATTTGTCTTACATTTTTTGAAAGAATACTTAGAAAAGAAAAATAATTTTCATTATCAAATAACTCATTTTGATAATCTAATAAAAATTGAACTCTAAGAAATGTGTTAACTCGAATTTTATGTCTATCCGTATCTAATTTACCAACAGATTCTATAACTTTTTGAATTGCTCTTTCATTATCTTCAATTTTATCTTCAATTTTATCAACATACTCATCATCATAGTTGTATACCTCAACATTAAATTCATCAATTTTTTTATTTGAATTTCGTGATGGATCAAGAAAATAAATAGCTTTTAATATCTCAGACTTATTTTGGCTTTCAAATAATAAATAAGGTAAATATGATGTGTAATTACTTTTAATTTCCTTTGCTGGTATAATAATATCGTGAATAAAGTTCAATACATCTCGAGTGGAGATGATTATACCATTAGAAACTTGAATTCTTATCAATAAATATTTAATTGCTTCTTGGACTTTCTTATTTAAGAACAGCTCATAATTAATATGTTCAACTTTATCATAGCCATTTTCTAAATCATTTCTGTAAGCATTATAAAATGGATTATTTTCTTCTTTTAAACATATTTTTTTAAAAATTTGATCATAATATAAGCTGTTCACACCCGTCTCATCAATTTCAAAGTTTGCATTATTAAAAAATGAAATCACTGATACTTTTTTATCTTCTATATTTTCCTGATTATTTTTTTCTATATTACTCAATGCAATTGTAATTTCACTTAATGTCGAATCTGACTTTATTTTATGAAGTAATCTCTTAACTACCCCTAAATTAATAGCAATAATAACATGTTTATAACCTTCAATTTCATTCTTATTCTTTGTGAGAATATCCATTAACGAATCAATAGATGATAAATTAGGATTAATGCTTTCCGTTGCATCATTATGTATATATACTTTATTTTTTTTAAAAATATCAAAATATTGATTATTCATGTAAGATAATAGATGCGATTTTCCATCTCCTACATTTCCTACAATAAAAGTTAAAGAACTTTTTTCTCTCTGTATTTTATTAAGAATTATCTTCTCTAACCTATGTTGTATTTCTCGTTCTACGTGCATATATTCATTAAAAGCACTAAAATCACTTGCATCAATTACAGAATCTTTTGCTTCAAATGATAATTTTTTTAACATCTGTGCCAGAGCAGATTCTGTTATATTTTTATCTTTCTTAAATACATCAAAATATTGGTGTATTTCTTCTAACTTATTTATGTCATGAGTAATTGCAACTATTCTAAGTTTTTCAAAATCAATATCTGAAATTAACTTCTTACTTCTTAATTTCAATCCCAAACTATACAAATCATCTAACGAGAATTCTACCTTAGACCCTTCAAAAGATACTTCAAATTTTTTAATCAATATTTTATATAATGATTCTGCTTTCATCAAATATAAATCCATTATTTCATCTCCTATTGAATATAGTGAATACGCTTTATTATACCTTTTCAATCTAAAAACGTACATACAAAAACATCCTTATAATACTTCATAGTTAATATACCCTTATAAAATACTATTAATAATAATAAAAAAGGTATTGTCATTTTGACAATACCTTTTTCAAAACATCCCTATCAATTAATTGACCAATCACATAATCAAATTGTTCAGTTTCAGCTTTTTTATCTTCACCATGAAATATATTAACTGCTTTAAGTCCATTAGCAGTCGTCGTTGACATTTTAAATCCAGTTAATGACTTATCAACGATAACTTTAACTTTAATGCCCTTATTGAAAGGTGAATTAGGATCTAAAGATCTCTCCAATTGAAAATTACCTGCTTTAGTTTCTGCAAATCCTAAATCTCTTAACGTATATTTTTTTACATCAGAACTCAATTCATAAGTTACTGTATCTCCTAAAAGTTGAATACTTTTTTCAAATGCCATTATTAAATTCCCCCTATTTTTTCAATCTACCAACTATTCTAACTAATTGTACTATAAAAGTATCTATCTCTTCAGCTGTATTATCTTTTCCAAAACTCAATCGAATAGATTCTGTGACTCTCGGACTCTTTTCACCGTACATAGCCATTAATACATGTGAAGGTTCGAGATTACCAGCAGTACATGCAGAGCCACCAGAAACAGCAATACCTGCCAAATCTAACCGGGTCTGTAATACTTCAGTTTGAATACCTTTTATCCAAATATTAAAGACATGTTGTAAGTTATCATCTGAGAGTGTCCCATTAATTTCAAAATCAATATGGTTATCATCTAATCCCGCTATAATTTGCTTTTTGAAGCCTTGATACTTTAATTGTCGTACTTGTTTTTCATCATCTGAGATTAAAGAAACAGCTTTAGCAAAACCTGCAATTGCTGGTATGTTTTCTGTCCCTGCTCGTCTCTTGTCTTCTTGCTCCCCACCTTTAATAAAGGGAGGGAAAAATATAGATTCTCTTCTATAGAGAAAGCCTAAAAATTTAGGCCCATTCAATTTATGGGCTGATGTTGATAACATATCTATATGATCCTCATTAACATCTATATCCAGTAGTCCATAAGCTTGAACAGCATCCGTATGGAACCAAGCTTGATGATCCTTTAAAATCTCACCAACTTCATGAATTGGCATATGACTTCCCGTCTCATTGTTACCCATCATGATTGAAACAAGAATTGTATCATCTCTTAAAGCCTCTTTAAAATCGACTATATTGATAACACCATCTTCATTAACTGGTAAATAAGTAACTTCAAATCCAATTGATTCTAAATATTTCATTGTTTTTAAAATAGCCTGGTGCTCTACTGCTGTTGTGATTAAATGCTTACCTAATGTTTTTCTCTGAATAGCTGTTTGCATAATAGCCATATTATCACTCTCAGTACCACCACTTGTAAAGATGATTTCTGATTCTTTTGCATGAATACTATTTGCAATAATTTGTCGACTATCATCAAGCACCATTCGTGCTGAACGTCCAAATTGATGTGTACTTGAGGCATTCCCGAAGGTGCTCTTCATCATATCTGTCATCACTTCAACGACTTCATTTGCCATTGGTGTGGTTGCTGCGTTATCTAAGTATATTCCTGACATTAATTTAGTTTATCTCCTTTTAATTTAGCTTAATAATGATAGAATCATTCGTGCTGATTTTTGACCAGCTTCAATAATAAAATCATCAAATGTTTGTCCAGCTTCTTCATCGCCAACATCTGACATCGCTCTAACAATAGTGAATGGAATACCAAATTGGTGTGCTGCCTGACCAACTGCGGCACTTTCCATTTCACTACAAAGAGCATCAGGAAAATGATTAAGTATGACATCTGTCTGAGCTTGACTTGCTATAAATTGATCACCAGATACAATTAGTCCTGGTTTTATACTTAAATCATTTTCTTGAGCCGCTTTTTTAATTGCATCGTTTAAATTTGTATCTGCCAAGTATTTAGTTGGTTGTTGGGGTAATTGACCAATTTCATATCCAAAAGCTGTTGCATCAACATCATGATAGGCAACTTCTGTGGCTAAGACCACATCTCCAATTTTAAGTCCATTACCAATACCACCAGCTGAACCAGAATTAATAACGGCTGTTACTCCAAATTCTGCAATTAAAAGGGCTGTTGTCATCCCTGCTTGTACCTTACCAATACCAGATCTAACCAAAACAACTTCTTTTCCATTAATTTGGCCTGTATAAAATGAAATCCCGCCAATTTCTTTGTCTTTTCTATTCTCTAGATGACTTCTAAGCGAAAGAATTTCTTCCTCCATTGCACATAAAATACCGTAAATCATGTTGTTACCCTCCATTTTTTATTAATATCTAAGGTAATAAGAATAAAGCTAAAAATACAATTACAATTGCAATAACTAAAAATACAATTGTCCAATTCAAAAATTGGTTTAATTTACTTTTTTTATTTGTTTTTTCTGGTTGTTCTGAAGATGAGCTTCTTGTTGGATGTTCATCTTGGTATTCCTTTTCAACTCGTTGACGTTCTTTTTGTCGAAATTCAGGATCATTCTTTAATTCTTGTAATCTCTGATATTCACTTCTCGATAACTTTTTTTCATCATCCATGTAATTCACCTTTTAATCGTTCAATTTCCCAATGATTAACCGCTAAAATAGTTTTAACATCAGTTATTTCACCAGATTTAATTTTAGCTTGAACCTCATTAAACGTCAATTCGACTACATTTAAAAATTCATCAATATCCTGAGGTAACTCGTTATCTACATTTTCTAATCCAGTCGCATAGAATAGCGTTAAATATTCGTCCGCAAATCCTAATGCTGAATGAAACCCATATATTTCAGCTAAATGTTTAGCTTCATAGCGTGTTTCTTCATTCAGTTCACGTGTTGCAGTCTCGATTAAATTATGATCATCGCCATCAATTTTACCGGCCGGAATTTCTAATGATGTCTTCCTAATAGGTGCTCTCCACTGGTTAACTAGAACAATTTTTTCTTCATCCGTTATTGCTAATATACCTACAGCACCATGATGATGTACGATTTCTCTATTTGATTGTTCACCATTTGGTAGTTTAACCGTCTCATTAACAACTTCTATAACATGTCCTTTGAATATTAATTCTTCTGATAAAACTTTTTCTTCTAAATTCATTTAATTAACCTCGTTATTTTACTTTTCCTAGTTAAAATATTGTTTTAAAAAATGAGTTACTTTCTTTTCATACTCAACTTTATCTTTTGTAAATGACGTAGCATGTTTAGCACCATGTGCAATGAAAATTTCTTTAGGTCCTCTTGTCGCAGCATAATTTTGATAAATCATCTCAGTCGGAACAAATTTATCGTCACTACCATGAATAAATAACACAGGTAACTTATTATGATTTAATTGCTTAATTGAACTTGCTTCATAAAATGAGTAACCTGCTTTAACTTTTGATATCAGACTAGCAATAGGGATAATAGGGATTTTAGGTAACTTATACATCTGTTTCAACTGATAAGTTAACTCATCAGCCACACTTGTATAGCCACAGTCTTCAATAATTGCCTTAACTTGTGAAGGCAATTTTTTCTCTCCACTCAACATCATAACCGTTGCGCCACCCATACTAACACCGAATAGAGTAATTTTTGAATCTGTACCTTTATATTTAATTACTTTATCAAGCCACTGTAAATTATCTTTTCTCTCTAACCAACCATAACCAATATAATCACCTTGACTTTGGCCATGTGCTCTTGCATCTGGTGCAAGAACATTATAGCCTTTGTCATGATAAAAATGAATAAAGCGGACCATTTCTTCTTTCTTTCCCATAAATCCATGAGCAACAAATATTGTTTTATTAGTTTTACTTTCTGCAGGAACATAAATTGCTTTAAGCTTTAAATTATCTTCAGATTTGATCTGCCAATTTAATTTTTTAACTTGTTTTAACCAAGTGTATTCTTTCTTTAACTCAGCACTTTTAGGTTCTGAATTAATAAATTCCTTATTGGTTGGTGTCTCCGCATATTCAAATAAATAATAACTAATGCCAAAAATAACAAAGCCAATTATTATCAGCATTAAACAAATTCCAATGATCCATTTTTTCATTAAATTTCCTCAAGCGTTTCCCTTTATTTTAAATTAAAAAAAGGATAAAAGACAGTCATTTATGTCTTTTACCCCCATAAAATTACATAATACTTAATATAAACTTTAAATAAGCATCCTGTTCATTAGTTGATATCCATTTGGCCTTAGAAAAATCACCATTCAGAGCATCAGCTAACTCAATTGTTATATTCGCAACATTAGTTGCATTACCAATTAGAGACATCCAGTAATTGCCACTCTCATCTTGATGCACAACAGTTTTAACCATACCACCAGGATTTTTTACATTAATTTCAGTTCCAAATGGCACTTTACCTTCACTTAACAGAACAAACATTAAACTTGAAGCAGACATTGCTGTTCCACACGCATTAGTAAACCCAACTCCGCGTTCATAAGTTCTAACAAAAATTGATTTATTATCTAATTTTTCAACAAAACTAACGTTAACACCATCTGGAAAATACGGATTTTCACCGTTTAAATAAGTTGCAATTCTTTCAAGTTCCGGTCCTTGTAACGTTGTATGATCAACAAAAGTAATTAAATGCGGATTTGGTACCGAGACAGCTGAAAACTTTAACGTTTGTGAAAATTCAGGAATAATTTCATCTACCAATGTTTGTCTTTGTAAAAACATTGGTAACGTTTGTGACTCAAAACTAACAGGTGAAATTTCGACATTGTAAGCTGCAACGCCTGCCTGAAGATTTGGTGCTTTCTTAACATCTAAATCAGCATGCATTGTCTCAACTTTAAATTCTGTTTGTCCAAATTTAGTTTCTAAATAGCGCCCAACAGTTCTTAAACCGTTTCCACACATACTAGCCTCTGTACCATCAGCATTGATGACTCTCATTTGACCTAGAACACCATTATGACTTGATTTATCAACGACTAAAATGCCATCTGAGCCACCGTGTAATCCAGATTCTCGATCACACATTTGAATTGCTAAATTCTTTAATTTTTCATCTGATAATGCTGTCTCTAATTTAGTTTGATCTAAAAGAAAAAAATCGTTTTCTGATCCATGTACTTTTACTAATTCCACATTGAACACCTGCTCTCACTATAATTGTATACCTTACATATTACGCTATATTTTTAGGATTGTAATCAATTTGACTCAAAAAAAGGAATAACTCTACGTTATTCCTTTTTTGAAATATTTAATTTTCAAAACCTTCTGTAACTGCCTCTGGATAACCTTGTTCAACAATCGTTGCACAACGATGACAGAGCGTTGGTAACGCAGTATCCTCCCCAACATCAGTCTTAACCATACGACATCTTTGACAAACTTCACCGTTAGCTACTTCAACTTTAACAGCTAAGTTATCAAAATTAGTTGCATCTTCTGGAACATCATCAATAGATAAAATTTCTAAATCAGAAACAATCAATTGTTGACGGATATCCGTATCAAGTACGTTAAGTAATTCTTTATCAGAATCATTCACATATAAAATAACTTTTGCTTCAAATGATTTCCCAATTAATTTTGCATCACGCGCATCTTCCAAAGCCTTTAAGACATATGAACGAATTTTCATGAATGCTTGCCAATTTTCAACAATTTTAATTTCACCATCAAAATGGGCAACTTCTGGCATTTCACTTAATTGAACATATTCTTCTGGTTCTTTCAAATAGTCCCAAACTTCTTCAGTTGTATGTGGCAAGATAGGTGTTAATAACTTAGCCATTGTTGTTACAATCTGGTATAGAACAGTTTGCATTGAGCGTCTTTCAAAACTATCTTCAGCTTCAATATAAACGATATCTTTTGCAATATCTAAATAGAATGCTGATAAGTCATTTGAAATAAATGTAATCACTTTTTTGTAAATTGCTAAGAAATCATATTCAGCATAATCATCCAAAACCTCTTTTGAAAATGTATTTAATTTAATTAACATATACTTATCTGCTGATGCCAATTCATCAAATGCAATTGCATTTTCATTTGGATCAAAGTCAGTTGTATTAGCCAAAATAAATTTAAATGTATTTCTAATCTTACGATATGTTTCAGAGACTTGTTTTAAAATATCCATTGAAACAGCGATATCAGAAGATGTATCTGCTGATGCTGTCCATAATCGGATAATCTCAGCTCCTGATTGTTTAATAACTTTACTTGGTAAAATGATATTCCCAAGCGATTTACTCATCTTATGTCCTTTATCATCAAGTACAAATCCTTGTGACATCAACTGTTTGTATGGTGCAATTCCATTAGTTGCAACGGATGTAATAACACTTGAATTAAACCATCCACGATATTGATCTGAACCTTCCATATATAGATCTGCAGGATACGTTAAATTATCACGTTTACCTAGCACTCCACGATGTGAAGAACCTGAATCAAACCAAACATCCATGATATCTTCTTCTTTTGTAAATTCACCATTAGGACTATGTTCACTTGTAAATCCTTCAGGAAGTAGTGCTTTAGCATCATTTTTGAACCAAATATTTGATCCATTTTTTTCAAACAATTGAGCAACATGTTCAATTGTTTCTGGTGTAATGATAGGTGTCCCATCTTCTGCATAGAAGATAGGTAATGGAACGCCCCAAGCACGTTGACGTGAAATCACCCAATCGCCACGATCTCTAATCATATTGTAAAGACGAACCTTACCCCATTCGTTTTTAAAATCAACTTTTTCAATTTCTTTTAATATATCATCGCGGAACATCTCTACTGATGCAAACCATTGTGCCGTTGCACGGAAAACAACAGGTTTTTTTGTACGCCAATCATGTGGATAACTATGCGTAAAGAATGAAAGTTTAAGTAAATGACCATTCTCTTTCAATTCATCAGTTACTAATGGATTAGCTTTATCATAAAATATCCCTTCAAATCCAGGCGCATCTTCATTCATGACACCTTTTTCATCTAAAACAGATACAACGGGTAATTTATACTTTTGTCCAGCAATAAAATCATCTTCACCATGTCCTGGAGCAGTATGAACAAGTCCTGTACCAGAATCTAAAGTAACATGGTAACCTAGAATAACTAATGATGTACGATCATATAATGGATGTTGCACTGTCATATATTCCATATCGCGACCAGAAAATTCTTTTAATACTTCAACATTTTCCCAATCAAATTCTTCTTTTAAAATATTTAAACGTTCTTCAGCGACAACATATTTTTTCCCATCAGCATTAATTTGGATATATTTATAATCAGGATGTACAGCGACACCATAATTAGCTGGAATTGTCCATGGTGTTGTTGTCCAGATAATCATTTTTGTATCTGTATCTAAAATATCTTTCCCATCAACTACATCAAATGTAATATACATTGATGGTGATTTAATATCGTGGTATTCAATCTCTGCTTCAGCTAATGCTGATTCAGACGATGGTGACCAATAAATTGGTTTTTTACCTTTATAGATGTAACCTTTTTCAGCCATTTCACCAAACATTCTGATTTCTTCAGCTTCAAATTCAGGTTGTAAAGTCATGTATGGGCTATCCCATTCAGCTGCAACGCCTAAACGTTTAAAATCTTCGCGTTGCAAATTAACTTGCTCCAAAGCATATTTTTCACATAATTCACGAAAATCAGCTTTTGACATGGTTTTACGATCAACACCTTGTTTAACCAATTGTTGTTCAATAGGAAGGCCATGAGTATCCCAGCCAGGAACAAAAGGTGATCTGAAGCCCATCATTGATTTTGAACGAACGATAATATCCTTCGTAATCTTATTTAAAGCATGTCCCATATGGATATTACCATTAGCGTATGGAGGTCCATCATGTAAAATGAAACTTGGTTTCTTTTCATTTAACTTTTGTCTTAGTTCATAAACACCGTTTTGTCTCCATGCATCTTCACGCTCTGCTTCTTTAACTGGTAAATTTCCACGCATTGGAAATTCTGTCTTACCTAAGTTTAAGGTTTCTTTCATTTTCATATTATAAACTCCTTTTAAAAGTTATTTTATTTCATTATACACAAAAAGACTCCGTTACAAGGGACGAAGTCTTCGTGTTACCACCCAAATTTAGAAACTTAACATTATATAACGTTAAATTTCACTCAATCATCGTGATAACGGAGATGAAGCCGATTAAACTTACTTGATCATTTCAGTTTAATGAAATCGTTGAGATGATAAATTATATAATACTTATTATCGACCTTCCACTATCATCGACTCGCTAAAAATGTATCATATAATTGTTATTCTCAAATTTATTTATTATCTGGGAAAATGACCATTGTATCTTGATCATTTTGCTCAGAATCTTCATTTGCATCTGATTCAGCAATAATTTCTGTAACAACAATATCGTCATTATTATTAACTGATTCTTTTATTTCTTTGGCTTCACGTTTTTCTTTGTCTTCTTCACGTTTTAAAACGTCTTGAATTTCAGAATATGTGCTTGTCTCGCCTTGTTTTAAAATTTCGTCCCAATCAGAACTTTTAACAACTTCTAATTGTGATTCCATCATAACTTTTAAACGTTGACGGAAAATACGTGCTTGTTTCTTCAAGTCATCAGTCTCAACAGCTAATTTTTTAGCTTTTTCTGAAGCCATATCAATAATATGTTTAGCTTTTTCATTCGCTTCATCAATAATATCATGACCTTGCTTTTGTGATTCTTTATTAATAATTTCAGATTCACGCTTAGCATTAACCTTAACGCGATCAGCAGCTTCTTGAGCAACAATAATTGATTGATTTAAAGAATCTTTTAAATCATTAAAGTATTCTAACTTTTCATTACTAGTTTTAACTTCTTCAGTTAAATTTTCATTTTCTTTTAACGTTATTTCATAATCTTTAATAATTTTATCTAGAAAATCATTAACCTGGTCTTGATCATAGCCTCGTAATTTTACGTTAAATTCTTTATTATGAATATCTAATGGACTTAAAGTCATTTTGCACGTCCTTCAAAATTTATTTTTTTAATATTGATAACTCTAATTTATATTTATCTTTTCTAGTCATACCTGCAATAAAATCTAACTTGATTCGTCCAAAACCACGAATTGACAAAACATCAAACTCTGCTAATTCATAATCAGGCTTATTAATAACTTGCCAATTTAAACTAACTTTTTCAGAATTAACTAAATTTTTGGCGTTTTGTCGAGACATATTATAAACAGCTGATATGACTGAATCGATTCGTAACGATGAAACTAATTCATTTTGCGATTGCCACTCATCTGTGACACTCACCGTTTGTGAAAAAGGAATCTCTTCAAGTGATACCTTAATTTTACCAATACGATCAACTTGACTAATCAAATAATTAGCCATCTTTTTTTCAACAACAACCTGCCATTGCTGACCATCTGTTAAAATATCACCAAGTACTTCTCTATCTAATCCCGCATTAGCCAAAGTTCCCAAAATTTGTCCATGTTTTAAGGTAGCAAATTTTATTGGATACTTAATTTCAATAAGTTGTAAATCAAAATCACTATCTTGAACATCGAAATACGCTGGATAAAAAAGTAATCTTTTTCGTTCAGCTTCTTTCGTGCCACCAAATAATTTTAAACTAATTTCGTCATTTTGGCCTAATAGATAGGTCGCAATATGTGCCTCTCTAGGATTTAAAAAATGAGTTAGAACTGCCCTGTACTCTGATTTAGCTTGCTCGATATAATCTGACAATGTATCAATAATTTCTTTTTCGTCGGACCTGAAATGTTGGTAAATTGTATCATTCATATATCATTAGCCTCCAACATAAAGACGAATCAAAGTAGTCAGAAGTCCCATAACCCCATTTTGGATGAAGCTTAGCGCGATTATCGCAATAATTGGTGAAAAACTAATACCCCCAATTGCCGGGATAAAACGGTCAAAAAATGCAAGGTATGGTTGACAAATTTTACTTAAGAAATGGCCAACCGGCGTATTATAAGCGCCTGGAAACCATGACATTAAAACGTAAATGATAATTGCTAGCTCATAAGCATCAAAAGCCCACGTAATCACTTTAGCTAGAAATGTAATAAACTCAATCATTTGTATACCTCGATTTTTCTTTTATTCGAATTTTTCAAAAATATTATCTGCCATATTTCCTTCAACAGTAAATGAGTTTGGTGTACAAAGAAAAATATTATCGCCAATTCTTTGAATTGTTCCGTTAATAGCAAAAATTGTTCCGGACAAGAAATCAACAATCCGTTTAGATTGAACTTCATCCATTTTTTGAAAATTTACGACGATTGCTTGATTTTGCATTAAATGCGTTGCAATATCCTTAACATCAGAATAAATTCTAGGTTCAAATAAATTAATTTTTTGTGGTTGACTATATTTACCATTTATCGAAACGACTTTATTACTTTGATTCAATGACGAAGTCCGCATAGACTCTTCGGTTTGGTAATCATCATTTTCAAAATCATCTTCTTCAGCTAACCCAAAAAAACGACCAATTTTTTCAAAAGCCATAATATCCGTAACCTCCCCATTGATTCATTTAATTAATCTTTACGTCGTTTTCTGAAAAACGGTGGTGTACTTAAACTATCATCATTATTTGTTGCTAAATCATCAGTTTTGATATCATTCTTAAAGACATCAAAATTTGGTTTTTCAACATTTTCAAATTCTGTTGATTTTTTTTCTTCAGGTTGACTTGATGGGTGCATAATATCCCAATCGTCAAAACGATCTTCTTGCTTTTCAGCTAATGTTGCTTTAGGTGCATCAGTTCTTGGTAATGTTCGTGTACGAACTGTGGCTTTTTTTTCTTCTTTAACATCATCAATACCAGTTGCAATAACTGTTACGACGATTTCATCACCTAGGTCTTCATTAATTGACGTTCCAAAAATAATATTAATTTCATCAGTTGCAGCTTGTGAAATAATTTCAGAAGCTTCTTGCGCTTCGAAAAGACTCATATCAGCACCACCGGTGATATTAAGTAGAACTTGTTTTGCACCATCAATTGAAACTTCGAGTAATGGCGAAGAAATTGCTTTTTTTGTTGCTTCAGCAGTTCTATTTTCACCAGTAGCAGATCCAATTCCCATTAATGCAGTTCCTTGATCAGCCATCACTGTTTTAACATCAGCAAAATCTAAATTAATTAAACCGGGTGATGTAATTAATTCAGAAATACCTTGAACACCTTGACGTAAAACATTATCTGTTTCTTGGAATGCTTCAAGCATCGGTGTCTTCTTGTCAATGATTTCAAGTAAACGGTTATTAGCAATAACAACTAACGTATCAACTTGATCTCTCAGATTAGCTATTCCTTCAGCAGCAAAACGGCTACGTTTAGGTCCTTCAAATGTAAATGGACGTGTTACAATTCCGACTGTTAAAATGCCTTGATCTTTAGCGATTTTAGCTACAACAGGAGCAGCTCCTGTTCCTGTTCCACCACCCATTCCAGCAGTAACGAAAATCATATCAGCGCCATCAATAGCTTCGATAATTGCTTCTTCACTTTCTTGTGCAGCTTTACTACCAATATCTGGAGTTGCACCAGCACCTAATCCACGAGTCAATTTAGGACCCAATTGAATTTTAATTTCTGCCTTTGAGCTTTCCAATGCCTGAACATCAGTATTTAATGCAATAAACTCAACACCTGAAACATTTTCATCAATCATACGATTAACAGCATTACCACCAGCGCCACCGACACCAATTACTTTTATTACTGCGCCTTTATCTTCACTTGAGTCCAAAGAAAATTCCATTACTTACTTCCTCCTATTTAATCGAAAAATTCATTAAAAAAGTTTTTAACTGATTTTAATGGATCCCCTGATGTTTTTGGTTTTCTAGTTTTTTTAACTTTGTTTTTTACTTCTTGCTTCTTAGGTTTTTCGTTGTCTGGTTCAACAATACTATAACTTAATTGATCAATATCAAGTCCCATTGCACTTTTCACTAATAATGTGACTTCATCTTGCTCGACTGCATAATTAATCAATCCTAAGGCTTGTGCAAATGAAGGATAGCGTAATCCCATTTGATCAGGGACGTAGGTTTTAACTTGAACTTGCAAAATTTCTGATGCTAATTCTGTAATTCCTGGTAAAGCTGCAAGACCACCAGTTAAGATAACGCCACCTGGTAATTCTAACGCCTTGATAGCATCTAATGAACTTTTTATTTTATCTAAGATTTGAGAGATTCTTGCTTCAATAATCTCTGCTAAATATTTTTCAGAGATATTGATTGGCTCACTTTGTCCAACAACATCAACTGGGAAAACATCATCTTCTGATGCTAACTCAGAATTAGCAAATCCATAATTGCGTTTCAATTTTTCAGCATTTTCAACAGATGTATTAAGAACCACTGAGATATCTTTCGTGACAAAATCGCCACCCTCTTGGTCCACGTATGTAAATTTCAACTTATGATCATGAATCACTGAAGCAGTCGTTTGACCACCACCGAGATCAATAAGTACAGTACCAAAGTCTCTTTCGCCATCTGACATCGCAACTGATGCAAGTGCTAATGGGTTCACGATTGTTTCTCTGATAGTTAGCCCAGCATTTTCAACACATTTTTTTAAATTATGAATAATTGTTTTTGGGCCAGTATAAACTGATCCATGCATTTCTAATCTCACACCAATCATACCACGAGGATCCTTAATGCCATCAAATCCATCAACTACAAATTCATCAGCAATAATATCAATGATATCTCTTTCTGGTGGTAAATTTTGAACTAATGCTGCACTCGCAACATTCACAACATCTTCATTTGTAATTTCTTTTGATTCATCTGAAACGGCAATCATGCCGTTACAAGGAATAATTTGTAATAAATTAGCAGGAATACCAACATGTACTTCGTGAATCTGAATATTTGCTTTTTCTTCAGCTTGTTTAATAGCTTTTTGTACTGAAATTACAGCCTTATCAATATCGACTACAATTCCCCTATTCAAACCTTGTGAGCGTTCATTACCAATACCAATTACGTTCAATTGACCATTAACGTATTCAGAAACGATAACTTTAATTGATGTCGTACCGATATCTAACCCCACATATATACCTGCGTTACCCATCTGAAAAAGAACCTCCTTACAGCTTGCTTTTAATATTATTTTTTATAAGATATAGTACTCATATTTTACCACATTAAGACCTGATTTAGAAAGGATATCCCATAGGCCATACCAACTTTGTTAACTTTTCTTATTATATGGATAAGAATATGCACCCACTTCTAAATCAACGACACCTTTTTTCTTCATTTTAGATGAGATACTTGGATAGAAAGCCATTTTATCGGCAAAATTATCAATATTAGCAATAATTTTATTTCTGTCATTCATGTATATATATATTCGCTGATTATTCACTTTGGATGGTTGATAATCGATTTCTGATATTCCATTTCTGATTTTCATCGGAATTTTTTTATATTGTTTAACCATTTTTTGCAATATATTTGTTTGATTAAACTTAGAATACGTAGGATAATTCCCCACTGGTTGGTCAAATTTCTTACTTCCAATTGTCCCATTCAAAAATAATTGATAGTATGTTTTATTTTTATAAATATATCCTGCAAGATCATATTCATTAATAGAAAGTTTAACACCATTCCATTTATTATGGCTAACAGTTAGTGACTTCACCTGTGGCAATTCTTTTTTTATATCCTTTAAAATAGCTTTTTTTCTAAAAAACGCGTGGGATAATGGATCATTAATGTGTAAATTACTAGCATTTTCTACTTGTACTTTTGAAACTGTTTTTTCACCTGAAATACTAATATTTTGTATTTTACTTAATGGTGAAATAAAATATAGTGCAATTAAACCAATAATCAGAAACGAACCAATTATAATAATTAATTTTTGTTTTAGGGCATGATGTTGATATTTTTTTAATTTTGGTAATCGGTCACTAATTGTTTTGGGGTTTCCAAAAAAATCGAATCGTTTATTTTTCTTCTTTTTTTTCTCTTGTAAGGCCTCCCAAGGTGTCAATTCAGCTTTTTTTCTTTTTAAGAATTTATTTTTTGACATCTTATTTGGCCTCCTAACTTATTCTTTAATTTTGATTAAATCTTCCATAACCTTAATTAGATTATCTGCAGCATTGGGCACACCCATTTTACGTGAATTATTAGCCATCTGTCTTCTCACATCAGTATTGAGCATCATTTCATCTGAAACCATGACCAATTTTGATCCCGTTAACTTATCCTCAGTAATAAGCTTAGCTGCATTATTATCAACTAGACTCATTGCATTTTTTACTTGATGATTATTTGTAACATAAGGGCTAGGCACCAAAATAGATGGTAATCCAAGTGCAGTTATTTCTGCTATACTTGTTGCACCAGCACGTCCTAAAATGACAGAAATATGGCTTAATAAATTAGGCATATTATTTAAATATGGTTTTATCACAATATTTTTATTTAATTCTATCCCGTTTAAATCATTCATAATTTTATCGTAGTGAACGTTACCTGTAACAAATAAAATTTGATATGGTTTTTTATTTAATTCAGGAATTGCTTCAACCATTGCTTGATTAATTTTCGCAGCTCCTCTTGAACCACCAAAAACTAACATCGTTGGTACATCATCTAATAATCCATATTGCGATAATGCTTCAATTTCTGTTTCATTTACAACCTGTTGTGCGCGGGGATTCCCTGTGAAAACAACTTTTTTCTTAGGAAATTGATCTGCAACTGATTCAAAAGAAATAGCTACTTTATCAACAAAGTGGCTCAAAAATTTATTTGTTACACCTGCAACACTATTTTGTTCATGAACAATAGTTGGAATATGTAATCGAGCAGCAGCATAAACCACTGCACCACATACGTAACCGCCTGTTCCAATAACAATGTCTGGTTTAAATTCTTTAATCATTTTCTTTGCGTCTTTCACACTTTTTAAAAATAGTTGGACTGTCTTAATATTTTCTACTGATAACGATCTTTTAAATCCTTGAATTTTAATTGTTTTAAATGGAATTCCATTATCTGGAACGATTCGGCTCTCAAGTCCTTTTTCAGTCCCAACATATAAAAATTCAGCCGTTGGATCTTTTACTTTTAGCGCTTCAATAAGGGCCAACGCAGGGTAAATATGCCCGCCAGTGCCACCACCAGAAACAATAATTTTCATTTTATTTATCCTCTACTTGCATTAATTTTTCAACCGCTTCAATATATTTGTCACCACGTACTTCAAATGAAGGATATTGATCCCAACTAGCTGCTGCTGGGGATAACAATATAATATCATTGTTATCACTTAATTTATATGCTTCGGGAACAGCTGCAACAACATCAGTGACTTGCTTAATTTGAGTAATACCTGCCGCTTCTCCAGCATTTCGCATTAAATCAGCTGTTTCACCGAAAACAATCATTGCTTTTACATGTGCTTTAAGTACAGGCACCAATTTTTCAAACGTAAATCCTCTATCTAATCCACCAGCTAATAGTATAATTGGATTCGAAAATCCTTTTACAGCCATCTCAGTTGCTTCAATATTAGTTGCCTTTGAATCATTATAGAATTTGCGATTATGCCATGCGCTAACAAACTGTGTACGGTGGCGTACTCCTGTAAATGTCGATAATACTTCTTGAATAGCAGTATTTGTTACACCTTTAATTTTAGCAGTTACGATAGCTGCAAGCGCATTTTCAATATTATGTTCACCAGGAATATTAACTTCATCCGATTTCATAATGAATTCATTCTGATAGTAAATATTTCCGTCTTTTACATAAGCCCCTGTTTCAATTTCATCTAATCTAGAAAATGGCACAATGTTAGCAGAACTTGTTTTAGCTAGTTCACGAAGTTCTTTTAAATCCCAATTGACAACAAGAAAATCACTAGAATCTTGATTTTCAGTTATTCTCATTTTTGCTTTCACATAATTTTCTCGAGTTTTATGGTAATCCGTATGTGCCTCATAAATATTAGTAATAACGGCTATTTCTGGTTTCAATTTATCAATGCCACATAATTGAAAACTTGATAATTCAGCTACAATAATATCATTTTTGGTTACCTTTTTTGCTACGGCAACAGATGGAACACCAATATTTCCAGCGACAAATGCACGTCCTTGCTTTCTTTCTTGATTTAACATCAATGAAATCAGCGTCGTTGTAGTTGTCTTACCATTCGTTCCTGTAACCCCGATCATTGGCGCTTCAGAAATTTCATAAGCAAGCTCTGGTTCTGTAATAATAGGTAAACCTTTTTCCATTGCCTTTTCAATAAGTAAATTTGTATATGGAATTCCAGGGTTTTTTACGACTAACTCAAAATCCTCATCTAGTAAAGAGAGTGGGTGTCCGCCCGTAATCACTTTGATTCCTTCAGCCAAAAGCTCTTTAGCTTCAGGGTTATCATCAATATTTTTATGATCATTCACAGTCACAAATGCGCCTAAATCTTTTAAAAGTTTGGCTGCATTCAAGCCACTCTTTGCTAAACCTACAACTAGAACCTTTTTATTTTGATAATTCGTAATATTTTTCATTCCAATTAAATCTCCCTTTATAAAATGACTAGTAACGTTAAAATCGCAGCAATTAACCCAATAGTCCAAAAGACAATATCAATTTTCCATTCATTCCAACCACTCATTTCAAAATGATGATGAATTGGGCTCATCTTGAATATGCGTTTACCTGTTAATTTAAATGAAGCTACTTGTAAAATAACACTTGCCGTCTCACAAACAAATATAATACCAATAAAAATGAGTGATAGTTCTTGGTGTAATAAAATTGAAACGGTTGCTAATGCACCACCTAATGCTAACGATCCCATATCTCCCATGAAAACTTTAGCTGGTTTATGATTAAACCAAATGAACGCAATTAATGCGCCAATGACAGATAAACAAAAAATAAGTACATCCTTTTGTTGTTGTACTTGCGCAACAACTGCATATGCACCGAATGCAATAATTGATTGACCTGAAACAAGACCGTCAATTCCATCAGTTAAATTAACCGCATTAGAGAATCCAACAAGCCAAATAATAATGAATACAGCATAAAGAATACCGATTGAGACCTCACCAAAACCAAAGACATTAATTGCAAGTGGCAAATGTTCATGGACATAAACGACGGTGAAGATTAATCCACCAACTATTTGACCCAATAATTTTTGCCAAGGCTTTAAACCTTCATTTTGTCGTTTGAATAATTTGATACTGTCATCCCAAAATCCTAAAATAGCATATAAAAATAAGATGAAAATCATAATCATCATCGCTGGTGTCATAGAATTAGCCCATATACCTGTCCAAATTGCAGTAATAATAATAGCAATATTAAAGACAAATCCACCCATTGTTGGTGTACCAGACTTTTTCTCATGCCATTTTGGTCCTTCTTCTCTAATCATTTGCCCTTGTTTACGTATTCTAAAATAGCCAATAAATAATGGCATAAACATAAACGTTAATGCGAATCCACTTACCAACGGTATAAACATTTCTGGTTTAGTCATTGTCTTATCCTCACTCAATTCTTATTTTTTATTTAATGCTCCCGATGCTTCTTCAACATCGTCAAAATGCACTTTTTCTCGACCAAGAATTTGATAATCTTCATGACCTTTACCAGCAATTAAAATAACATCTCCTGGTTGCGCCTTTTTTATTGTTTGAGCAATTGCATCGTGTCGATCCATTATAACAGTTGCTCTATTTTCTGGAATTCCAGTCAGCATGTCTGCCATAATTTCCTTAGGATCTTCAGTTCTAGGATTATCCATAGTAAATACTGGGTAATCACTATGGTCAGCAGCAATTTTTGCCATTTTAGGACGTTTTCCTTTATCACGATCACCACCGCAGCCAACAATGCAATAAATTTTATTTTGTGCAAAATCTTGTATTGTCTCTAAGACATTTAATAACCCATCTGGTGTGTGCGCGTAATCTACAATTACACTGATACCCGTTTTAGAAGGCACTAATTGAAAACGACCTTTAACACCAGTCACTTTTTCAAGTGATTTAATAATTTGTGTTTCATCAAGTCCAGCAGCATATGCGGCACTAAACGCAGCAAGCATATTATAAACATTAAACAAGCCGATTAATTGCATTGTAACATGAGTTGTTTCACCAAAAAGAATTAAATCAAACTCAGTTCCATGACTCTTAATTTCAATATTTTTAGCTTGAATCATGGCATCATCATTTTCGATACCGTAAGATAATATTTGAGCAGAAGTAAACTGAGTAAACGTTCGAGCCACTGGGTCATCAAAATTTAAAACAGCCACTTTTGAGTCGCCTGATTCAGTATAATGATTACCCAACTGAGCAAATAACATACTTTTTGCATGTGCATAATTTTCCATTGTTTTATGAAAATCTAAATGATCTTGTGTCAAATTTGTAAAAACTGCGATATCAAAATCAATACCCCATACACGTCCTAAGACTAACGCATGTGAAGAAACTTCCATTGCAACAGTTTCAACTTTTTCTTGTTTCATTTGTGCTAAAGTTCTTTGCAATGTAATAACATCTGGAGTTGTATTATTCGAAGGATACAGTGTATCATTTATTTTACGATACATTGTACCGATTAAACCTGTTTTTTGATTTAAGTCACGATAAATTTGTTCAATCAAATGTGTAACAGTCGTCTTACCATTTGTACCAGTAACACCAATCATTCTCATCTGCTGACTTGGGACGCCATAAAATGCATCGGCAAGAATTGCCATCGCACGATTTGTATCTTGGACATAAACGACTGGAACAGGTACATCAACTGGTTTACGAGCAATAATAATCTTCGCACCTTTTTCAACCGCTTGATTCACAAAATCATGTCCATCAACTGTATAACCTTCAACAGCAACAAATAGACTATCTTCAACAACTTCTCTTGTATCTTGTGTTAATAGCTTAATATCTAACTCTGAATCAATCGCCGTTGATACTCGTTTAAATTTTAAACTTTGGATTAATTTATCTGCTCTCATATCTATATTCACCTTTTTATTTTAACGTTAATTTCACCATAGTTGATTTTTTAACAACTGTATTCGCCTTAATACTTTGAGCTGCTACATAACCACTACCCGTTGTCGTTAAGTTTAGTTTCATTAATTCTGCAGCATTCACCGCATCACTCTTTGACCAACCGGTTAAATCAGGCATAATCATTTCACCATTTGTTAATAACAATATTTTACGTCCGGATAATACAGTCGTTCCAGCAGGTGGATACTGATTAGCTACCGTTCTGCCATGTCCGATAACTGCAATATCTAGATTTTGTTCGTTTAATTTTGTTTTAGCTGATGAAGTTGAACTATTTGTAACGTCTGCTACTGTTACATTAGTCTTTGCAGTTGATACCGCTGTTGAACTGTCTTCTTCTAAAGTCCTCTTCATCAATGGATTAAATATTTGTGCCAAAATAGCATTACCACTGGTACCTTGCATATTTTGTGGTTGTTTCATCGTTACATACATAATATATTTTGGATCTTTGGCCGGCGCCATACCTACAACTGAAAAGACATAATTTGCATCACCCGTTAGATATCCAGTTCCATTTGGATCCGAAATTTGGGCAGTTCCTGTTTTTGCAGCTATCTTGTAACCATCAATTTTAAAGGCATTACCGGTCCCATAATTTTTGTAGATAACATCTTGCATCATGCTTAATACTTCTTTAGACGTTGATTTTTTAATAACTTGTCCTAAATTTGTTGTTTTAGCTTGATACGTTGTTTTTCCAGTATTAGGATCTACAATTTTATCCACAAGCGTTGGTTTGATCATCTTACCGTTGTTTGCAAATGCCGTAAAACCTTGCATCATTTGCATAGTTGTCACATTTATTCCTTGACCAAAAGCTGTATCTGCTTGTTCAATTGGGTATTGAAATTCAATACTACCTTTTGCTTCATTAGCTAATCCCAGATTTGTACTTTCCAGGAAACCAAATTTTTTAATATATTTAAGCCAAGCAGTATGCCCCATCGCTTGTTCCAACTTAGCCATACCAACATTACTTGAACGAGCGAAACCTTCACGATAAGTGATTAAACCCCAACCAGATGTATTCCAATCAGGAACAATCTTAGTTCCCACTTTTAAAACACCTGATTTATAGACGGCATTCTCATTGTAGGCATTATTTTCAATAGCAGCTGCCATTGTAAATACTTTCATAGTCGAGCCAGGTTCATAACTATCTTCAATTAGCGTATTACGCCACATCTTTGAAATACCACTTTTGGTATCTGCATTAAATGTAGGCCGTTGACTTCCTGCCAAAATTTTTCCATTTTTAGCATTCATTATAACAACATTCATTGATTTAGGATTATATGTTTTTTGTACGTTAGTTAGAGTTGTTTCAAGATACGTTTGTAATTTTGTATCAATGGTTGTATAAATATTATTTCCATTTTCAACTTTTTTTGTTTTTGTCTTTGAGTTTGGTAGTTGGTAACCATAACTATCTTTTTGGACCTTTTTTAACCCGTCTGTTCCACTTAATTGTTTATTAAATGCTAATTCTAGTCCCATTACACCAGATAAAGTTGAATCACCTTTTTTTGAAGTGCTTTTTGTCACACCAATTAAATGTGATGCAAAAACACCATTTGGATATAATCTTGCTTGTGTTTCAGTGAAATAAATACCTTTTAAATCTGCTGATTCTATCTTGTTTTTTGTTTCCAAAGATAAGTTTTTACCAGAATTACCAAATTCAACTTGGTAAGTTCCTTTTTTTGCATTCAAAATATTGTAAACTTTAGATTCTTTCATTCCAATCGCATCACTAATAACTTTTGCAGCTTTACTCTTATCAGTAACGTATAACGCTTTGTTATTTGCACCAACATATGATTTTGATAGAACTGCATAAATTGAGTAGTTTGTTGTATCTTCAGCAATCGGTTGATTTGAATCATCATAAATGGTTCCTCTATTTGCTTTATCAATTCGACTATTTTCATAAAGTGCCTGTGTTTGGCTACTTAAATTAACATCTGAAACTTTTCCACCTATTACAATATAAGAAAAACGAATGATAAACATCAAAAGAATCGCTAAAACGGCCAGGATTAGTAGCACACCAAACCTTTGCCTATTTCTACGTTTCTTTTTCATGTCATTTATCATCCGTTGCTTTTGATTATTCATTTCGTTACATTCCTTATTCTACTCTCACTTAAATTAAGACCATTTTTATTAGCGATACTATTTAATCGATCATTACTGGCAAGTTCGTTCACTTCTTGTGTCAAATCAGAACTCTTAGTTTGAATAGCTGTTATTTCGCTGTTAATATTTTGTAAAAATTGACTACTATTAGACAACTCTACCTGAGATGAAACTAGCATAAGCATAAGTACCAAAGAAATTGCACCAATTAAACCAAATAATGATTTTTCAATTCTAGAAAATGCAACACTTTGTGATCCCACTGTTTTTTTATGTATAGGTTGTTGTCTTGGATTTTCTTTATATTCTCTTGGCATTTGTCGTGCTGTGCTATTTTGTGCCATGATATGTAACCCCTTTATTATAAAATATTATTTTTTCAATCGTTTTATAATTCTCAATTTTGCTGAATGTGCACGCCTATTATTCTGTAATTCTAATTCTGATGGTAAAATTGGCTTTTTATTAACTAGTGCATAATTTGGCTGAATATTATCTGGAATTACAGGTAAACCCGGTGGTAACTCTGGTAAACTTGTTCGTTCCTTAAACATCGTTTTGACCAATCTATCTTCTAATGACTGAAATGTAATAACGCTAACTTGCCCCTTAACATTAATTAAATCAATTGCTTGCTCTAATGAATCTTCTAAAACACCCAATTCATCATTAACCGCAATTCGAATAGCTTGAAAAACTTTTTTAGCAGGGTGCCCACCTGTTCGTCTTGCACGAGCCGGAATACCCATTTTAATTAATTCAACTAATTGACTAGTTGTAACAATTTCTTCATTTTCTCTAGCATTTTCAATCTGACGAGCAATTGACTTTGCAAATTTTTCTTCACCATATCTAAAAAAGATTCTAATAAGTTCTTGATATGTCCAATTATTAACAATCTCTTTAGCTGTTAATTCTGCACTTAAATCCATCCTCATATCTAACGGCGCATCGTGCTGATAACTGAAGCCTCGTTCTGCGACATCAAATTGTGGGGATGATACACCTAAGTCATAGAGTACACCATCTACTTCCGTGACATTAAGTTCCAGTAACGCGGCTTTTAAATCTTTAAAATTGCGTTTAATAAACGTAACTTGTCCATTTTCTATGTATTTTTTTAAATGCCCTTCATTATAAGTAATCGCTGTTTGATCTTGGTCAAAAGCATATAAATGTCCCTCCGTACTTAGTTGAGACAGGATTAGGGCACTATGTCCACCGCCACCCAAAGTACAATCAACATATATACCATCTGGTTTAATAGCCAACCCATCTACTGCTTCATTTAGTAGTACTGTTTCATGTTCAAATGTCGTCATAGTTTTATCCCCTTTCATACGTGTTATTTAAAATCCAAAATCAATCATATTTTCTGCAATTTCATCAAAATTTTCTGATGCACTCTCTGAAAAACTATTCCATCGATCTTCACTCCATACTTCGAATCTGTTTGAAACACCTACTAGCACACATTTTTTTTCTAAATCAGCATGTGTTCTTAAAGGAACTGGAATATTAATACGGCCTTGTTTATCAAATTCACATTCTGTAGCTGCAGAATATAAAAATCTTACAAAAGCCCGTGAATCTTTTTTTGTTAAAGGGAGTGTTTTAAGCTTTTCTTCTAGGAGTGTCCACTCTGTTTGTGTATATCCGAATAAACAACCATCCATACCTCGAGTAATAACAAATTTCTCACCTAATTCCTCACGAAATTTAGCTGGAATAATTAATCTACCTTTAGTATCTAAAGTGTGTTTAAATTCGCCCATAAACATTGTGTACAGCCCCCCTTCATAGTAACTATTTAAATTTTACCACAATGCCCCACATTCCACCACTGAATTCCCCAATATTATGATTTTAAATGATAATATACAAAAAAACACTCAATCCTTTTTAGATTAAGTGTTTTTTACATTACTTATAATTAAAAATGTAGGACGATATCCTTAAAATAGTACTAAAAAGAGAAGCATTAAGAGGTACCATCCAAGCATATAAATATCAGTAATTTTCCAAATGGTCTTGAAAAATTTTGCATAAATTAATTCTCCATCTCGATACGCATACATAAGCGCACTAGCAATACCAATTAAGCACCAAGAAAATATTATAAATGGTGTAATCGATAAATTAAACTCTCGTACTGATAAAATATGTGTCAATAAAAGAAGTAATGGTGGTAAAAAATCAATGATTTGCAACCGTTTAGGCCAATTTTTACGTAAAATACGTTTAAGTAAAGTTAAAATTAGAATATATCCAAATATTAAAATTATCGACCCATACCAAGTTCCAAAAAATGGTAAAAGTTTCATAAATTACCCCTTTTAGATACTGCTTAAAAAGACATCATGTAATGCATTAACAGCAGTTTTTAAATCGTCCTGTTGAACTAAAATCCAAATTGTCGTATAACTATCAGTTGTTTGAAGAATATTAATATCCTTCTCAGCTAGTGCTGTTACAATTTTGGCCGTAACACCTGGTGTTCCAGTCATCCCCGCTCCCACAATTGAAACTTTCGCACAGTTTGGAAGCACTGAGACATCAATTCCAGCATCTACTAAAAGTTGTTTAGCTTTTTTTTCATCATCATTGAACAAATTAAAGAGGACTTTGCCAGGTGAGATATTAATAAAATCAACGCTCAAATTATTATTGGACATCAAATTAAAAACATCTTTTGGAGCATGATTAACTGTTTTAATTGTAAATTGACTGAGTCCAGTCACATGAGCAATACCAGTTACACTACGATAATGCTTTACACCTAAGTTTCGGTCGGTCACAAGGGTTCCCATCTCTTCAGGACTTTGCCAAGTTGAGCGAATCCGAACTGGAACATGGGCTTGTTGCGCAATTTCCACTGCACGAGGATGGATAACTTTCGCACCTTCATGAGCCATATTTGCAACTTCTTCATAACTGACTGTTTCTAGAAATTTTGCCTTTGTAACTAATCTAGGATCGGCAGTCATCATCCCTGACACGTCAGTAAAAATATCGACACGTTCAGCATCTAATGCTGCTCCAAGTAATGCAGCTGTCGTATCACTTCCACCACGCCCAATAGTCGTCGTTTGACCTTTACTTGTAGCACCTTGGAACCCAGTCACAACTAAAACATCAGCATCTTTAAATGCCTCATCAATTAAATCAGTATTAATGTTAA
Source organism: Dellaglioa sp. CoH-55-MRSF-8 (assembly GCF_056782195.1). The sequence goes on along the minus strand of NZ_JBXAYH010000004.1, from coordinate 73,848 downwards.
TTACTTTAGCATTCTGAAATTCATCAGTTGTTTCAACTCCAGCATCCTGCCCTGTTAAAGCAGCAGCTTTAATGCCTTCCTTATTCAATAATTCAGAAAAAACTGCGGCAGAAATAGTTTCACCAACAGAAACAATCATATCAAGTTCTCTATTAGAAAGTAATGATTGCTCTCCATCGACAAGTCCTAATAATGAATCAGTTGCATAAGGTGCACCTTTACGCCCAATTGCTGAAACAACGACAACGACTTGATACCCTTTATCAACTGAATATTTTACGTGTTTTAAAGCTGCTCGTCTCGACTCATCGTCTTGAACCGATGTGCCACCAAACTTCTGAACCATAATTGTCATTATTTTGAACTCCCACTATTTATTATTTAGCTTTTTCTGTTACTGTTTTACTATCTTCTAATATGTCACTTTCAATGTAAATACGATGCCATACCATAAATGTTAAGACAGTCCATATTTTTCTGGAGTTATCTCTAACACCAGCACGATGTTCATCCAATAAATCTATGAAATATTGTTTGTTAAAAAATTCATCTGTTTGAGAATCATTAATAATTTGTTTAGCCCAGTCATACATTTCGTCTTTTAACCAAAAACGAATAGGCACAGGGAAACCTAATTTTTTACGATTTAAAACATGGTCAGGAACGATACCTTCAGCAGCTTTGCGTAAAGCATACTTGGTTGTTCCATGTGCAATTCTCAAATCTGCAGGCACTTCAGAAGCAACTGCAAAAACTTCTTTATCCAAAAATGGTGTTCTCAATTCTATGCTGTGTGCCATTGTTGTACGATCGGCATTATGCAATAAATCTCCATTTAACCATGTATGCATATCAATAAATTGCATTTGATCTATTTTATTGTAATCTTTTGATGCATTATAATATTGGCCAGTAATACTTTGGAATGGATGATTTTTATTATAGTCTTTAAAGAATGCTTCTTTTTCTTTTTCATTAAAAATAAAAGCATTACCAACGTAACGATCCTCCATTGGTGTCGTGCCTCGAAGAAGGAAACTTTGTCCACGCATCCCTTTAGGCATCATTTGAGCAATTTTATTCAACGCACCATTAATTGGTTTAGTGTATTTAAATCCTTTTAATGATTCAGGTTCATGATAAATAGTGTAACCACCAAATAGTTCATCAGCACCTTCACCCGTCAATGCAACTTTAACACGTTTTCTGGCCTCTTTAGCAAGGAAATATTGAGGCACAGCAGCCGGATCAGCCAAGGGATCATCCATATTCCAAATAAAATGTGGAAAAGCCTTCATAAATGCTTCAGCCGTAATAACAGAACTAAAATTAGCGACATTTAATTTTTCTGCGGTTTCTTGCGCAACATCTATTTCACTATAGCCTTCACGTTCAAATCCAACTGAAATTGTTTCTAATTTTGGATTTAATTCTTTAGCAATAGCAACAATAATAGACGAATCAATTCCACCAGATAAGAATGAACCAACTGGTACATCGGCACGCATATGCTTATCAACTGAATCAATTAAGACGTCTTTAATACGTTTAATATATGTCTCTTCTGGACGAACTACTGGATGAAATTCGGCAGAAAAATATCGTGTAATGACTGGCTTCTCGCCTAATTTTTTCGTTAAATAATGTCCAGGTTGTAACATATCAATTTCTTTAGTTAACGTTTCTGGTTCTGGTACAAATTGGAATGTCATATAATCTTGAAGTGCATCTTTATCAAATGTCTTATTTTTTAAAACTTTATAAATAGCTTTACTTTCCGAACCATAATAAAAATTGTCATCTGCTATAGCGTAATAAAATGGTTTAATCCCAAATTGATCACGGGCAGCAAAAAGTGTTTTTTCTTGCGTATCCCAGATAACAAATCCAAACATTCCGCGGAATTGCTTAACAGCTTCTGCACCGTACTTAGCATACATACCTAAAATGACTTCTGAATCAGAATCTGTTTTAAATTCATAACCATCAGCAACTAATGCTTCACGTAGTTCAATATAATTATAGATTTCACCGTTGAAAGTTAACCAGTAACGTTCATTTTCATATGAAAGTGGTTGGTGTCCGCCTTCTAAATCAATAATACTTAATCTTCTAAATCCCATTGTTATATCATCATCACTAAAATAACCTGAATCATCAGGACCACGGTGAACAATCATTTTTGTCATATTATGAACAATTTTATCGTAATCATCATTGGTATTTTTTTGTCTGTCGCTCAATACACCTGCAAATCCACACATATTTTCATCCCTCATTTTCATAAAAATCAATGTCTTATATTATAGATGATTCTACCATATATTTCAATTTAGGTTACAGTTATGTTTACTATTATAGCGTATTTGAACTAATCTTAACAACTAGATGTCTGAATTAACGAAAGCTTAAAAAATTTGGTATACTATGTATTATGTTATTCGAATAAAGGGGACTTTGATATTGATAGAATATTATACATCAACTGAGTTAGGTACAATTCAAAAAATAAAAGAATACAGTAAATCATGTTGGATTAACGTTACAAATCCTTCTGAAATAGAAATAAATGAACTTATTAAAAAGTATGCTATACCACGAGACTATATGACCGCTATTTCAGATGATCAAGAAAATTCAAGAACTGAAGGATTGTCTCAAAATATTGTTCCTGACTTAGTCTTAATGCAGTACCCTCATCGCATTAGAAACTCGCTAGGCTACTTAGAATACCAAACGTTTCCTTTTTCAATTATCTTAGCAGATGATGCAATAATTACAGTCTCAAATAGTGAACCAGATTTTATCAGTAAATTTATCGCGGATAGTCCAATTCATCAAATTAAAACGATAACATCGGATCAATTCACTTTGAAATTACTTTGGTATCTATCACAAAGTTTTGTCGTTGCGTTAAAATCTATCATTCAAGAAACCGAAAATTTAGAAAAATCACTTGCTAAAGCAACTAAAAATGAGCAATATTATCAAATGATGTCAATGCAAAAAAGTTTAGTTTATTTTGATGCTGCTTTAAAGAAAAATAATCCAGTACTTCAATCTATGGTTGACTCAAATGAGCATTTCAAACAAAAGGCAACTGATGATTTACTCACAGATGTTTTAATCGAGAACCAACAAGCCGAAACAATGACAAGCATTCAAACTAAAATATTAGAGAATTATGGTGAAATGGTTTCATCAGTTATTTCAAACAATTTAAATATTATCATGAAGGTCTTAACGTCGATGACGATTATTTTAACGATACCAACAATCGTTGGCGGTATGTTCGGCATGAACGTATCCCTTCCTGGTGCAGACACTCATTTTTCATTCTGGTGGTTACAATTAATCACGTTAATAATTTGTTTATTAACTGCTTATTATTTAAAGAAAAATGACTACTTTTAAGTTGACATTTTACTTATAAAAAAGTTATAGTTACACTATTAGATTTGAGAGGGTGGGTAAAACATGAAGAAAAAGAAATCTACATTCCAAAAAATCACAATGTTTGTCGTGTGGTTAATGATTCTTGTAACAGTCGGTGGTGTCGTTTTAACCGCAGTTATGTCAATCGCTTAATTTAAAAATAAAAATTTTAAAGGTTCCCAGCTTAATTAGCTAGGAACCTTTTTTATAAAAAAAGGCGGATTATTATATCCGTCTTTTTCTGTCTATTCTATTTAGCTAGGAAGATTCCTGGACTTTTTTTAAGTATGATACTAAGTATCAAGGTAGCAATAATCATGTTAATAATCATACTCCCACCATTGACAACTGCTGAGTACACAACTGGAGAAAGCCCCCATTGAACATATTTTGACCAAAAAATGATACCAGCCATAAAATGAGCACTGTATTTTAGAAATACAGCTATTAAAATCGCAAAAGTCAGTGATTGTATGGCACCACGCATATTTTTAGTACGCAACTGACTTAAAAAACGAGCAGAGAATAACCCAGAAAATCCTAGTACCAAATTAGCAACTGGATACTCTAAGATAGCCTGAACCGGCGTTAATACAAACGCAGTTCCAATTAAAATAGGTAATATACCATATAGTAACCCAATAATTAATCCCATTTTTAATCCGCGTCGTAAACTGTATACCACAATAGGTAACACACCTAGTGCAATATCAATATTTGGCGGATTAGGAACAAATGATAGCGCCATTGCTAAAGCGGCCATAACGACCCCTTCTAGTAATATCAATAATTTTTTTCTTTCCAACAAAAAAACCTCCTTTGACTTAGTAAACCAAGCACAAAGAAGGTGTTAATCTTCTACACACAATTCCTACGTTTGCATTAACAAACAGGTTCCAAGGGTCTGAATTTCTTCACTCTCAGCCAAAATTAATCGGCTCCCCTTTGTGTTGGTCTCCGATTAATAATATCGCATACATCCTGAAAAACGTCAAGCGTTTCCATTCCTATAATATCGGTGAAAGAAGTCTTGAAAACTGTTGCTTAAATTTCAACCAATGTGATTGATCATTAAAATACCTTTTCGTTAAAAGACTACTTTGTTCCATATCAGTTTCAAAAATTGTTTTAAGTGTGCTTGCCACACCTACATCATAAATAAATGCATTCGCTTCAAAGTTTAACTTAAAACTTCTAAAATCAAAATTAGCTGAACCAACGGATGCAACCATTTCATCAATTACAACTGTTTTAGCGTGTAAAAATCCATTGTTGTATTGATAAATTTCTACACCAATATTCGTTAGATCTTTCGCATAATACTGTGTAGCACGATAAACAAAGGCATGATCTGGCATACAAGGAATCATAATTCTAACCTGAACGCCTGAAGATACCGCAATATCTAACGCTTCTATAACAGAATCATCTGGAATTAAATAAGGTGTTTGAATATAAATATATTTTTTAGCTGAATTAATTAACTTAATATAACCTTTTTTTATTTGTTCAATTTCTGAATCAGGTCCACTAGAAACAATTTGCATGTTAACTTTACCTTTTGTAACAGTTTGTGGAAAATAACTTGACTGGTAATTAATCTGATTATTTCTCGCAGTTGCATTCCAATCCATAATGAACCTACTTTGTAGTGATCCGACAGCGTTTCCAAATACGCGAATATGTGTATCTCGCCAGTTACCAAATTTCTCACTTTCACCTAGATACTGATCACCGACATTGAATCCACCGATGTAACCGATTTTACCATCAATAACGACAATCTTTCTATGATCTCTAAAGTTCAAACGAAGATTTGAAAATGAAAAATGTGAACCCAGAAAGGCTTCTGCTTTACCGCCCAATTCCTCAAGATGTTTGAAGAATTTTTTAGTAGTTCCCTTTGATCCCAATGCATCATAGATGATTCTAACTTCAAGACCTTCATTTGCTTTCATTTCAAGTAACGTCAATAGTTCATTTCCAATATGCCCATCTTCGAATGCATAATACTCAACATGGATATGGTGTTTAGCTTTACGAATGTCTTGAAATAACGTCTTAAACTTATCATGCCCATCAATAAATAACTGAACCTCATTCTTCTTAGTTAAAATAGATTTCTCTATTTCTAAAAACATATGCATGATTTCGTTTACATCATCAGTATATTTACCGCTTGTTGTTAATTCTCCTCTGGCCCATTCTTCTTTTTGTTGATCTACTAATTGGTCAACACCCATACGACCCTGTGTTTTAATATCAAATATTTTTTCTTTTGAAATTTTCTTACCAAAAAAAAGATAAATTAAAAATCCAAAAATAGGTATACCTATCAAGACAAGAAGCCATGCCCATGTTGCAGCAATATCACGTTTTTCTCTAAAGACGGTCACAATTGCCGCTAACAAGTTCAATAAAAAAACAAGTAGCACACCAATATTTACATATGTCATATAGTCCCTCCAAAATTAATTATTTTGAATATTATTATTTTCACCAAACCATTTTTGATTTAATTCTTTTAGATAACCTTTGTTTTGCAACTCTGTTATTGCCCTATTAATTTTTAATTGCATTGTTGTATCAGATTTTCGCATACCTACCGCAAAATCTTCAGTTTTAAAATTACCATTTATCACGTTATATGCATTTGAATTCGACTGATGCTTAATAAAGTAGTTCGCATAGACATCATCAATTAAAAGTCCTTGAATTCTATCTGCATTTAAATCGATAAAAGCATTATCAAATGAATCATATTGAACAGGTTCTTTATCTTTAATATTATCTTTTAAAATATCTGGATGCAAATTTAAGCTATCAAATCCAGCTGAACCACTTTGAACACCTAAAATTTTTTGTTTCATATCAGAAAAAGAATTAATTTCACTTGATTTTTTTGTTACTAATACTTGCTTGTTCGTTAAATATGTACGACTGAAAGCAACATTCTTAGCACGTGCAGTTGTTTTTGTATACCCATTCCAGATTAAATCAATTGTCCCATTTTTTAATTCCGTTTCTTTCATAGACCAATCAATTGTTTGGAAATCAACTTGAATATCATATTTTTCAAAAACTTTTTTTGCTAAATCAACATCATATCCTACTAAACTACCATCTTTTTGTCTGAATGTCATTGGCACAAAACTATCATCAATTCCGATAACAACGGTACCCTTTTTTTGAATTGATTTCCAACTATCAACCGAATTCATTGATTGGCTACTATTGCTACAGCCAGCTAATCCTATAAACATCATCATAAATAATATTGTAAAAACAATTTTTTTTTCTAATTGATTCATTTATTATCCTCTAATCTTCTAGCGGCTTAACTTTTAATAATTTATCCGCAATATTTTCAGCAAATGGTACATCATGTGTCACTATTATTTGAGTCATTCCGTCTACTTTCAACGATAATATTAAATTCTCTACTTCCTGGCGTAGTGCTGGATCAAGTGCTGAAGTTGGTTCATCATAACACAAGATTTTAGGATTCATCGCTAATGCACGTGCAATTGCAACTCGTTGTTTCTGCCCACCTGAAAGTTGGTAAGGATATAAATGCCCTTTATTTCCGAGAGATAAGCGATCTAATAATTTTTGTGCTTCTTCCTCGGCCTGGACTTTATTACGATTTAAAACTAATTTTGGAGCTAACGTTATATTATCTAACACTGAAAGATGAGGGAATAATTGAAATTCCTGGAATACTACCCCAATAACACTTTCGTTCGTATTATTACGATATGGATCAAATGGTGAGGCATCAATTAGAATATCTCCAGAATCAATTGATTCTAACCCACTAATACATCTCAATAAAGTCGTTTTTCCACCACCAGATGGACCAACAATACTAACAATTTCACCATCATTAACTGTTAAATTAATATCATCTAAAATTAATCGTTTTCCATAATACTTTTTAATATTTTTTAACTCTAGCATAGAATTACTCCTTATTTGTAATAACTATAATGTTTTTCAATTTTCTTCAAGACAAGTGTAAATATAGCTGTTAATAACAGATAGATTGCCCCAACCATCAATAGTGGGACGAGTGTTACATCACGACTCGTCGCTACGTTACCGGCTCTTAATAAATCGCCTAACCCAATAACATATACTAAACTTGAATCTTTAACTAAATTAATAATTTCATTTCCAATTGAAGGTAAAACGATCTTGAACACTTGTGGAATAATAATTGTCCTAATAGTTTGCCAATATGATAGACGCAATACCTTTGCACTTTCATATTGACCTTTAGGAATCGATTGCAATCCACCCCTAAATATTTCAGCAAAATACGCACCATAATTCAAAATAAATGCAAATAATGCCGCATCGTATCGACCGAATACAATATGAATATGGAACTGTTGTAGTGTTGGTAGTCCATAAAACACAAAAATTAATTGTAGTAGCAGTGGTGTTCCTCGCATTAACCAAACATAAAAATTCAAAAAATACTTAATTGGTTTTATTTTTGAAATTAATCCTAATCCGACAATTAAACCAAGTGGAATCGATCCAATGATCGTCCAAAAAAATATTTCTAACGTTAATTTAGCACCATCTATTAATGATGGCAAAATTTCTAATATATAAGTCATTACATTATCTCCCTTTAGTTAAATAAAAAAATCCTCTCAAGCCAAATCAAATTGACTCAAGAGGACGATAGCCGTGGTGCCACCTCAAATTCATATTTTTCTCACGAAAAATAACTTATGTAGATTAATAAAAATGAGTATAAAAAAACTCTATAGTCATTATTGACTATAGAGGGCGACGAATCGCGGTACCACCTCAAACATCATTAAATTCTCACAAATTTAATCTTAACGAGTTTATTAAACTACAGCTATAACGGGCTTATCCCGGACTTCCCTAATTAACTAGTTTAGGAAATCAACTCGCAGATGTGTTTCAGACTTAAGAACTGTATCTTTTCAGCAATCGATACTCTCTTTAAAAGTTTGTTTAAGCCTTAATCTTCTGTTCAACGTTTTTCTTAATTGATAATAATTTAGCATACTGTCATTAACATTGTCAAGAATTAGTCTTTCTTAAACCATGAACCCATTTTTTTCCAAAAACCTTTTTGAGGCTGTTTTATTGTCATCAAGGGCACTGTTTCCCCTAGTAGTCGACGTGCTACATTACGATAACCTAATCCAGCTGGATTTTTAGAATCTAAAACAATTGGTTCACCATGATTTGATGTACTAATAACAGCATCGTCATCAACAATAATTCCTAATAAATCAATAGACAAATGACGTGTAATCTCATCAACATCCATTGCTTGACCATCTTCCATCATTTGACGACGGATACGATTAATAATTAATTTTGGTTGTTGTAATAATGGATTTTGCTCTAATAAACCTACCACGCGATCTGCATCACGAACCGCAGAAATTTCAGGCGTTGTTACAATAATAGCCATATCTGCACCAGCAATAGCATTCATAAAACCTTGCTCAATTCCAGCTGGGCAATCAATAATAACATAGTCAAACTCTTCTTTTAATTCATCAACAATTGCTTTTACTTGTTCAGGAACTAATGCTGATTTATCAGTATTTTGTGCAGCAGGTAATAAGTATAAATATTCGTTAAATCTCTTATCTTTAATGAGTGCTTGGTGTAACCGTGCACGACCCTCAGCTACGTCTACAATATCAAATAAGATACGGTTATCAAGACCTAAAACAACGTCTAAATTACGCAAACCAATATCTAAATCCATTAGAACAACCTTTTTTTCAAGAAGTGCTAATGCAGTTCCAATATTTGCAGATGATGTTGTTTTACCAACACCACCTTTACCAGATGTTACAACAATTGCTTTTCCCATCTTTAATATCCTCCAGCATGATTAAATAATTTTGGTCGAAGTGACTTTAATTCATCTCGATTGCCATAATCTATAATATGTAAATCATTAACATAGATTACAGTATCTTGACTGTTTGTTACTTTTTCATCATCTATAATATCAACTAATTCACCAATTCGTACTTGTGAAGCAGCTGAAACATCGCCCACAATAATGCTATCTGTATTATTGTTAAATCCAGCATGAATGACACCTTGAACTTCACCCATAACAAAAATATTACCAGCAGCTCGTAATTGACCACCCTGATGTAATTTACCTAAAAATAAAATATCACCTTTTAAATCAACTATTTGTCCACTTCGAATTGTTAGATAGCATAAATGAACGTTGTCATTTTCTTTTAAAATATTAGCATCTTCTATGGTCATTACTTCAGATTCGATTTTGTGTACTTTAAAATTACGGTATTCAGAAATAATTTTTTCGATTTTTTGCTTTTCATCTGCTGAAAACAATCGATTTTCTGTTTTAATATCAAACGAAATAACCGTTTCATCAGCATTCTTTTTTTCAGCACTTAAATTATTAAATAATTCTCTAAGTTCAACCAAAATTTTATCAAATCCGAAATCCTGTTTAAGAATAATTTCATAACCATCTTTATAACCTTTTAAAATAACACCTTGCATCTACGTTCACCCCTGAATTTTAATTATATCGGTTACTTAAATTCATTAATTTTGATATTGGATAGTACAAAATAATAAATACCACCAGATTAAAAGCTAAAGTTGGTCCAAACGAAGTACTAACGAATGTTGTTACAGATTCATTAGCAAATCCAATCATCTCATTGACTGCATAATACGAAACTTCTAAAACTGCCAAATCAATAAAATAAATGAGTAATATCACAATAAAAGATGGTTCGAAATATTGATATGCTATTTTAGTTAAATAAACAATTAATGGTAACAAAATCATATAAATACCCAAAATACCGGCATAATAACTATCAAATGCTAGACCAACACCAAACGCCCATAATTCAAGATGCTTATTATCTGAGTAAAAGATACCCATTATCAACCATAACAACAACAGGTGACTAACCATGATAGTCGTTTGTGATTGTAACTGTTCCATAAAAACAAATTGTATTGTACCATCCAAAAAAAAGGAAATAATAAGTCCTAACGGAAAAATATACTGTCTATTTTTATTTCTCATCTAATCTCACCTTCTAATCCAACGTCTGAGCAACTGTTACAACCGTTAGGTCACTCAAATCAACTGCAGGTTTGATATAAATTTTAGAAGCAAGTCCATAATCACCTTGCTCAACTTTAGACACAACACCAACATTTAAACCCTTTGGTGTTGTGCCTCCAAGACCAGATGTGACAACAGAATCACCTTTTTTCAAGGCTTTCTTAGAAGTAATTTGACCCATAATTAATAAATTATCTGTTTTATCATAGTCAGTAATTAAACCATTAATAATATCATCGTTTGAATTATTTACTTGAACTGCAAATCTATTAGCAGAATCATTAGTAGTCGATATTAATTCAACTTTACTATTTGTTTTATTAACTTCTATAACACGACCAATCAATCCAGAACCAGCCATCACTGGTGCGTTCTTTTTAACACCAGACGCACTACCTTTACTTATCACAAGTTGATTTAGCCAACCAGAAGGTAATCGCGTTAAAACAGATGCATTAATTGAAGTATAATCAGTCAATGTACTGTCCAATTTTAATTCCTTTTTCAGCTGTTTATTCTCATTTTTAACAGTGTCTGATTCCACTTGAACTTGTGCTAATTTATCAACTTGTTTTTTTAATTTTTGATTTTCTTGATATGTATTTAAAAGATCAGAAATACCAATAACTGAACTTTTTAAGCCATTTGCAGGATAACTAACTGCTCTATCAAATAGACCAACAACATCATTACCAAATTCTTGAATGAGCGGTGGTGTTGATTTTTTATTTCTAACGGAAACTGAAAATGAAATTAAACTAAAACTCACAATAATGGCTATTAAAATGATGATTAGTCTTCTATTTGAAAAAAATTTCTGCATGTTCGCTATCCTCCACTTACCTTATAATTAACTAAAAAATTAAGAGGCTGGATAAATAAACCACCAACCTCTTCATTTTTAGCTTATGTGATTTTTAAAATCTATCTTTTCTTCATGACGTCGATACTTTTTAATGATTCACCTGTACCAATTGCAACACAGTCGAGTGGTTCATTAGCAATAAAAACAGGCACTTTTGTAACTTCAGAAATAACTTCTGATAGGTTTTTTAATAATGCACCACCACCTGTTAATACAATACCATGGTCAATCACATCAGCAGCAATTTCTGGAGAAGTTTCTTCCAATGTTTCCTTAATAGCAGTAATGATTTCAGCAATAGATTCTTGAATAGCAACTGCAATATCAGTTGCTTTTACAGTAACTGTTTTAGGAAGACCCGTAATCAAATCACGTCCTCTGATAGTTGTATCTTCAATTGATGCAGCATCTTTAACTGATGCAGATGCAACGTCCATTTTTAATTGTTCAGCTGTTCTTTCACCAATCAATAAATTAAAGTTTTGACGAATATATGACACAATTGATTCATCCAATTTATCGCCAGCCATTCTGATAGAACGGCTTGAAACAATACCACCTAATGAAATTGTAGCAACATCTGTTGTTCCACCACCGATATCAACAACCATATTACCCGTTGGATCCATCACTGGTAATCCAGCGCCGACTGCTGCAGCAAATGGTTCTTCAATAACGTAGGCGTCACGCGCACCGGCAACACGAGTTGCATCAATAACGGCACGTTTTTCAACTTCTGTAACGCCACTAGGAACACATACCATTACATAAGGTTTACCTGCAGATTTACCTAAAGCTTTTTGAATGTAATATTTCATCATAGCAACTGTTGTGTCATAATCAGCAATTACACCGTCTTTCATTGGGCGAATAGCCACAATGCTACTTGGTGTACGACCGATCATTGCACGAGCATCTTCTCCAACAGAAACAATTTCATCAGTTTTAACATTTTTAGCGACGACTGAAGGTTCACGTAAAACAATACCTTTTCCCTCAACATACACGATTGTATTAGCTGTTCCTAAATCAATTCCTATATTCTTTGTTCCAAATCCAAACACAGTCTTTCTTCCCTTCATCGTCAGCCTTCTAGGCGCTTTTATTCGTAGTATTTACATTATATCATAATCAAAAGTGAGATTTCATTCAATATTTACTAATTTTTATTAAGTTTATCTTAAATTATTATAAGGTAATTAATTTTGAATCCATAATCTTATTAAGTTTATCATATCTAATTTCATAGAACAAGAGAGCACCCTTGATAATCAAAGGACGCCCTCTTCTTTCATACTAAGATATTTAGTATTACCCGAAATAATATGATCTAACAGCTCAATTCCCATAAGAATACCACATTTTTCAACTCTTTTAGAGAAAATAATATCATTCTTAGATGGTGTCACATGCCCACTCGGATGATTATGGACCAATATAATTTTAGCTGCACCATATTTTAATGCAACTGCAAAAATATCTCTTGGATGGACCGTTGCTGAATTCAAAGTTCCAATGAACAATGTCTCTTGTTTTACAATTTGATTTTTTGTATCCAAGAATAATCCAATTAAAAACTCTTGGTTTAATCCACCTAACTCAGCAACCATTCTAACCCCAGCATCATGACTTGAACAGATTTGTCCACAAATAAAATGAGGTTCACTGTTGATTCGTGTTCCCAGTGTAACAATAGCTTGTAATTGTAATGCTGTAGACTGATTATTCCCATCCATCAATAACTGATAATCTTTTAAACAACATTTTTTTAGTTGGCTTAAAGATTGGTAACGTGAAGAAAAATTATTAACACACTTTCCAACATCATTAGGGTTCGTTAATAATAAACTAAAAACAACCGTCAAAAGCTCTTTATCTGATAAATTATCACATTGATACTTTTGGATTTGTTCCAGTAGATATTCATTTGAGCAACTAGAAATAAGTGACATGGTGATTCCTCCTATTTTTTATTAAATACGAGAAATTCACTTATTTAAATTATTCTGATACAAAATAACTACGAACCTCCGAAATAAAGTACAACGATCCTGTCACAAGTAATAAATCATCAGAAGACATTTCGCCAACACTTTGAACTAATGCCTCTTTCCAACTTTCTTGAATGGAGACATTATCAAACTTATTAACGTTGAAATCATCTATTTTGCTTACTAGACGTGGCCCTGAAAATTGAGTTAGTATAACTCGTACATGAGGAACTGCAGCTAATTTTTCCAGCATTTGTTTGCCTTGCTTATCCGCTAGTACTGCAAAAATAATTGTGATTTCTTTATCTTGAAAATGCGTTTTAAGCAACTGCGTAATCCGATCCACTGCTGCGCTATTGTGCGCACCGTCTAAAATAACTAACGGTTCATCATTTACTTTTTCAAAACGTCCTGGCCATCGTGTCTCTGAAATACCTTGCCTAATTGATTTAGGACTAATGGCCCATCCCTGAATTTCAGCAACCTTCTCAAAAGTAGCAATTGCTGTTGCTGCATTTTCATCTTGAAATTCACCTAATAATGGCACAGAAAGTTGTTTAATATTCAATTTATTCGACGTATACGTTAAAATTTCTTCCCATGATGATTTTGTTCCCTCAGATTTAGCATTAAAATCCACTCCTAATCGAAAAATAGGACTATTTTTTAATTTAGCCTCATTATTAATCACGCTAAAGACTTCATCAGTTACTCTACCAACGATAATAGGCCGATTACGTTTAATGATACCTGCTTTTTGTTGCGCTATCTTTTCAATTGTATTACCTAATATTTTCATATGATCTAGACCAATTGTTGTAATAACTGAAATAATTGGATCAATAATATTAGTTGAATCATACTTCCCGCCTAAGCCCGTTTCAACAACTACAATATCTACAGGATTTATGCTGCCAAAGTATACAAACATCATTGCAGTAATAATTTCGAATTCAGTTGGTCCCCCCTCAAAATCGGCTAGTTCAATATCCATTCGATCAACAACTGGTTTCACGACATTTACTAAATGTAAAAGGGCGGTATCATCAATCATCTGTCCATTTAAGGAAATACGTTCATTAAATTTAACAATGAATGGTGAAGTATAAGTTCCTACATTCAACCCTTGTGCAATTAATAATTCACGTAAAAATGCAACTGTTGAGCCCTTTCCATTCGTTCCAGCAACATGAATCATCGCGATATTACCTTGTGGGTTATCTAAGCGTTCCATAAATGCTCGCATTCTATTCAAAGATGGACTTTTTTTAAATTTTGTTCGCCCATGAATAAAATTGAGTGCCTCTTCGTAAGTTGTGATCAATTTTCCGTCCCGCTTTCTAAAAAAAATAGACTTATCTCAGGTATATTGTACCCGAAATAAGTCTATTTTGTTAGATTAAACTTCTGCTTTTAAATCAGAAATTCTTTCCTTAGTTGCTGTTAATTTAATTTGGTAATCTGCTAATTTTTCTTTTTCTTTTGTAACTACTGCCTCAGGTGCACTAGCAACAAACTTTTCATTGCCTAATTTTTTAGTTCCACGCACAACTTCAACATCAAGTTTTTTAACTTCTTTTTCCAAACGAACAATTTCGTCATTCAAATCAATTAGTTCAGCAAGTGGCATATAAATCTCTGCTCCCGTAATTACAGACGTCATTGCTAGCTTAGGAGCAACAACATTTGAACTGATTTGAAGTTCCTTAGGATGACAGAATCGTTGAATAAATTCTTGATTGTCTTCAAAAATAATCTTTGTTTTTTCATCAGTTGTTTTAATCAATAAATCAACTGCACTGGACATAGGTGCATTTACTTCTGCACGATTATTTCTAACAGCACGAATTAATTCAATTAAATTGTTCATATCAATAACTGATTGTTCATCTTCAAATTCTGGATGAACCACTGGGTAATCTGCAACAACAATTGATTCCCCTTCATGAGGCATTGTTAACCAAAGTTCTTCAGTTACAAATGGAATAATTGGATGAAGCAATTTCAATGTTTGATCTAAAACATAAGCCAAAATTTGTTGTGTATTTTGCTTAACTGTCAGATCTTCACCATTAAGATTTTCTTTACTCATTTCAATATACCAATCACAGAAGTCATTCCAGATGAAATTGTATAGAGCACGACCAGCTTCACCAAATTCAAAGACATCAAATAAGCGTGTAACTTCAGAAACAGTTGTATTTAATCGGCTTAATATCCATTTGTCAGCAAGCTGCCATTCTGATTTAGCTGGTAATTCAATTTTATCCACACCATCTAAATTCATAATAACAAATCGACTAGCATTCCAAATTTTATTAATAAAGTTCCAAGAAGCATCCATTTTAGTGTAACTAAAACGAACATCTTGTCCTGGTGCAGATCCATTAGATAGGAACCAACGAAGTGCATCTGCTCCATACTTTTGAATAACGTCCATTGGATCAATCCCATTACCAAGTGATTTACTCATTTTACGGCCATTCTCATCACGAATTAATCCATGAATCAAAACGTGTTCAAATGGACGTTCATCTGTAAATTCTAAGCTTTGGAAAATCATTCGTGATACCCAGAAGAAGATAATATCATATCCTGTGACAAGCGTATTAGTTGGGAAATAACGTTTAAAATCAGGTGCATCAGTATTTGGCCAACCCATTGTTGAAAATGGCCATAAAGCACTTGAAAACCACGTATCTAAGACATCATTATCTTGTTCCCAATTTTCGATATCAGTTGGTGCAACCTCACCAACGTACATTTCGCCAGTTTCTTTATGATACCAAGCTGGGATTTGATGTCCCCACCATAATTGACGTGAAATAACCCAATCATGAACATTTTCCATCCACTGTGTAAATGTATTTTCAAATCGTTCTGGGACGAATCCAACTTTGTCATCCCCTTGTTGGAATTTCAAAGCTTCTTCTGCGAGTGGTTTCATTTTAACAAACCATTGTGTTGATAAACGGGCCTCAACTTGAACGCCAGTTCTTTCAGAATGACCAACACTATGTGTAATTGGATCAATCTTAATCATTAAGTCCTCAGCTTCAAGATCTTTAACAATTGCTTTACGTGCTTCAAAACGGTCCATGCCAACATATTTACCAGCATTTTCGTTCATTGTTGCATCTTCATTCATTGTATTAATACGAGGTAAGTCATGGCGATTACCTACTTCAAAGTCATTAGGATCATGAGCAGGTGTTATTTTAACCATCCCTGTCCCAAATGCCATATCAACATAATGATCTGTAATAATAGGAATTTCTTTGTTAACAAGTGGTAGAATGACTTTTTTACCAACAATATCTTTGTAACGATCATCATCAGGGTGAACAGCAACAGCGACATCGCCCATCATCGTTTCTGGACGTGTTGTCGCTATTTCAATAAATCCAGAACCATCAGCGAATGGATATTTAACATGATAAAAAGCACCTTCATCATCTTGATGAATGACTTCAATATCTGATAAAGCGGTTCTTGCTTTAGGATCCCAATTAATAATGTATTCGCCACGATAGATTAATCCTTTATTATATAAATTAACAAAGACTTTTTTTACGGCATCTGACAAGCCGTCATCTAATGTGAAACGTTCACGACTATAATCGAGTGATAATCCCATTTTAGCCCATTGCTTATGAATAACATCAGCGTATTCATCTTTCCAATCCCAAACTTGTTGTACAAATTTCTCACGGCCTAAATCATAACGCGTCACACCTTGTTCAGCTAGTTTAGCTTCAACCTTTGCTTGTGTTGCAATTCCAGCATGGTCCATTCCTGGTAACCAAAGCGTATCAAAGCCTTGCATTCTTTTTTGTCTAATTAAAATATCTTGTAATGTTGTATCCCAAGCATGGCCTAAATGTAATTTACCAGTAACATTAGGCGGTGGAATAACGATTGAATAAGGTTTTGCTTCTGGATTAGCATTAGGTTTAAATAAATCTTTTTTCAACCATTCTTCATAACGGCCAGGTTCAACCTGACTTGGATCATATTTTGTTGATAATTCAACTTCTTTTGTCATGAGTTCTCCTTTTCATCTATCAATTTTATTTTAGGCATAAAAAAACACCGTCATCAAAAAACATTTCTGTTTTAGGACGACAGTGCCGTGGTACCACCTAAATTGGGTTTTAACCCCTCTTAATTACTTTTTAACGAACAATAATGTCCGGTTATTCCTACTTAATTTCAGAATAACGACTCCTGAGCTACCACCATAATGTCTAATTAAAATGTTTCAGCCTAGCATTTTATCTCTGAAATGACTGGTGTTCTCATTCTTTGTCTGTAGTCACATTTTAGCGTTTATTCTGAAAATCGTCAATATTTTATTTTTTTAATTCTTCAAGTAGTTTAGCGTAGTCTGGCTCATTTGAGATTTCCGTAACCAGTTCTTCATAAATAACATGTCCAGTTTCATCTAAAATGAAAACCATTCGAGCCATATGACCAAATTCCGGAACATCTAATCCAGTAACTTTCGCAAAATTCCCCTTATCTGCATGAAGCAATTGTAAATTGTTTACACCCTCAGCGGCACACCAATTTTTTTGATCTTCTTTTGAATCATCAGATACGGTAATAAATTCGATATCTCTAAAATTATCTGCTTCCATATTAAAACGTTTTGTTTCTATACTGCAAACACTTGTCGTAATACTTGGAACAACACTTAATACTAATTTTTTACCTGTACTTTTAGGTAATGTTACAACTTGATCATTTTCATCGTACGCATTAACTGTAGGAAAAACTTCCCCTACTTTTGGTGCTTCCCCAACTGTATCCATTTCACTACCATGACGAGTTACTTTCATAATTGACCACCCTTTCTTTATTTATCTCTATCTTACTCAATTACTGTTTAAGAAGCGACTTATTTGATTGGACAAAAAAAGATTAGACCGATTTGTCTAATCTTTTAAAGTGCTACTATAGTAATTCTGCGAATAATTCACTATTTTCATTTAAATATTCTTCGCCAACACGAATCTTGCTAACCTTGACACCTGCCAATGCACGTTCCATTAAGCCATCGATATCCAAACGAGCTTCAAATTCCCTTGAACGGTCTAAACGAGGCTTTGTTTTAGGTGCTGGTGGGGCAAAAATTGTACAACAATCTTCAAATGGTTTAATTGAAAGTTCAAATGTATCAATTTTTTTAGCAACATCAATAATTTCATTTTTATCCATTGAAACGACTGGTCGAATAATTGGCATTGTTGTAACGTCATTAATTGCAACCATGCTTTCAAGTGTTTGAGAAGCAACTTGGCCTAATGATTCTCCATTAAAGATTGCTAATCCACCACGTAATTCGGCAATTTTTTCAGTTAAACGTAACATGAAACGACGTGTTATGGTCATTAAATATGGTTCTGGTACATCATGTTTAATTTGCTCTTGAATCTCAGTAAAAGGAACTTCAATAAATTGAATCGTTCCAACATAAGGTGTCAATTTAACTGTTAGTTCTTTAGCCTTAGCTAAAGCTTGTTCACTTGTATATGGTGGACTGAAGAAATGAACCATCTCCATTGAAACACCACGTTTCATACCAAGGTACCCTGCAACAGGCGAATCAATTCCACCTGATAACATTAACATCCCTTTACCAGCAGTACCAACGGGTAAACCACCAGCACCCTGACGCGTTTCAGAAGATAAGAAAATCCCATTTGAACGAACTTCAACACGTAAAATAATATCAGGCTGTTTCATTTTAACAGTAATGCCAGGCACGTGATCTAAAATCCAGCCACCTAGTTCGTCATTCAACTCATTAGTATCTAATTCAAAATCATGATCAGAACGACGTGTGTTAACTTTAAATGTTGTCCCTTCAACAAATTGCTCACTAATCATTGCTACAGCTGTTTCTTTAACTAAATCCATATCTTGTTCAACGCGAATTGCAGGTGAAAAATTTTGAATCCCAAAAACCTGTGATAAACGTTGCATAACTAATTCGCTGTCGTCACCGTTTAAATTAATGTGCATCCGATCACGATTTGCTTTAACAACTAAATCATCAAAACCATGTAAACTATTTCGAACGTTTGTTCCTAGGCGATCAATAAAGTTCCTCTTATTTTTTCCTTTTGTTGATAGTTCGCCATAACGAACCATTATCTCTGTATATTGCATGTCGACATCCTCTCATTATTTAGAATTAATTTTTTCAAATTTATGATACAAAATATCAAAAATACGATTAAATTCTTTTGCTTCTTCTAGCGTATTATTTCCATCAAAACTGATTCGAACGGCTGATTTAGCAAGCGGTTCTGGCACATTCATTGCTAATAATGTGCCAGATGCTTGATTTTTCTTTGATGAACAAGCACTTGTAGTTGAAATATATATTCCTTCACTTTCAAATGCATGAACAATTGATTCGCCACGAACACCCTCAATTGCAAAACACAATATATGTGGCGCAAAATTTGATTGTAATTTTGAAAAAGTTGTAATCTTATCAAACTTACTAATATGGTTGAAAACTAATTCTTTAACAGCTTTTTGTTTCATCACCATCTTAGTTTCATCTGTTAATAATAATCGCAATGCTCTTGCCATGCTAGCAATTGCAGGTACATTTTCAGTTCCGCTACGTAAGTTATGTTCTTGTCCACCACCTGTAAGAAGTGGTTCAATGTGACGACCTCTTTTACTGTAAATAAACCCTACTCCACGTGGCGCATGAAATTTATGCCCAGAGAACGTTACAAAATCTACTCTGTCACTCATAAAAGCTTCTTGCACACCTTTACCAATGGCTTGAACAGCATCCACATGAAAATGAACTGTTGGATAATCTTTTAGTACGTCCCCAATTTCAACTAAAGGCTGAATGGTTCCAATTTCATTATTAACTGCCATAACTGAAACTAAAATAGTATCAGATCTCAAAGCAGCCTTTAAATCATCAATACTAATTCGCCCCTCATCATCAACTGGCAAATAGGTAACCTCAAAACCAAGCTGTTCCAGCTGAGCCATTGTATTCATAACAGCAGGATGCTCAACGGTTGTCGTAATTAAGTGCTTACCATGGTTCATTTTTGCCATAGCCGTTCCTTTAATTACCCAATTGTCACCTTCAGTTCCACTTCCAGTAAATAATATTTCATCTTCAAATACATTTAATAAGCTTGCGATCTGTTGGCGTGACTGCTCTAATAAATTATGAGCTATCTCACCTAAGTTATTTAGGCTAGATGGATTACCCCATACTTGGTCACTAACTTTATTATATGTATCTAAAACTTCGGGCGTTATTTTTGTTGTTGCGCTATTATCAAAATAAATCATTAGTTACCTTCTTTTCTGAAAAATACTTTTCTCATTATAATATACTTCGTACCAGATTGACACTTTTTATTCATCCCTGGTGTTTCTTTATAGAATATAAAAGTGGCGACTGAACAAATTAATGCCCTAGTCCCCACTTAATATAGTTACTATTCAATTTCAAAGCTGTCTTCCATATTATCATAATATTGTTTCTCTATTTTTTTATATGAACCAGGCTCTACTTTATCTAATGCAGTCGCAATTGTTTCCAAACTAGCTGCATAATTAAAATCATTATTAAATAATTGCTTTGCCTTTTCAAATGCAATTGCAATCTCTTCATTCGAATTTCTAAATCTATTCGCATATTGTAGTAAACTCTCAGATAACGATGCACTATCAATAAGATCGTGTGTCTTATCTTCTAAACTTTCAAGATCTGCTTCAATATCGATAATTTGTTTTGCAATTTTTTCAATGTTAATTCTTAATTTACCAATTGCTACTTCAACTTCTTCAATTTCATCACTAACAACATAGAAAAAATCTAAGTAATCATTAGGTAGTCCTGGAAGATTAACCTGTTCAACTTGTCTTTTAATTTGATGTAATTCAATATCAAATCTTTGAATTGTTGCGCTGGCCTTTTTTTCATTGCTACGTAAATCCTGAATACTAGCATCAATTTTTTGTTGTTCAGATTCAATTTTTTCTAACAACTTAGAGTTTTGTTCAACTCGCTCAGCCATCTCGCTATAAATTGCTTCACCAGAATCAATAACCGCTTTATCAGTATCATGTTGTGCATCAATGTCCCTAATTTGTTGATTTAATTTTTGCGCGTCTTCTAATTCATTATGACTTAATTCATAATTTTGACCCAATCTATCTAATTCAACTAAAAGCATTTGACTTTGTTTTTCAGCATGATCAATGAATTTACGATAACTTTCTTCTTGCTTTTCTATCTTATCTTTTGCGGCCAACTCTTTTTCCATAACATCATATAAATAATCAATTTGATTAGCCATGTCATTAACTGCAACAATTGTTGACGCTACTTCTAGGTTCTCTAATTTAAGTAATGTTTCGTCAACACGTGTTTGAATTTCGTCTATTTGTTTAGGGATGTCATCCCCCACTGGAAAATTATAATTTTCATCCGTTAATTTCATGTAACCAGATTGTAATTCAGCAAGTTGATCTGGAAATTCGTTCTTCAAACTTTTATATAGTGGTGGAATCTCATCAAGAATCTTTTCTAACGAAGTTGTATCTTCTCTTAACTTACTTAAAACTTTTTCAGCCGTATCATGATCTCCAGCACTCGTTAATGTTGAAAAACGGTCAAAATCATCTTCAAGACCAGTTAGTTTATCCTCAAGTTTATCGATACTAGGTCCATACGAAAAGTTCTTTGATAATAATGTTTTACGTAAATCCTGATATTTTTTTTCAAGTGAATCAACAGCTTGATGATTACTTTCATCACTTTCTTTCAACGACGTTAATGCTTTTTCAATCCCTTTAAGTGTTTTTTCACTTGAAATTAATTTTACTTCTATTTCTGCCGCTAATTGACGGTTAGAAAGAAATTGATATTTCGAGTTTGCTTCATATGCTTCATTAATTTGTGTCGAAATTTTAGGCAATTTTGCATTTTGCACTTCTTTAAAGTCTGATTGTAATGCTGAAAATGTTTTAAGACTTTCACCTGTTAACCCCAAATCCTTCGTTAACTGAAGCTGTTGTTCAACTTCAGAATGAGCAATAACCTTTACTTGATCACGAAATGTTTCGAATTTTTTTTCATTGCGTTTCTGAAGAAAAAACGCTGTTGCATAGATAATAATGGCTACTACTATTATTCCAACAAAAATCTGTGTCATATCCTAATCCCGCCTTTAGCTTACTAAAATTTATATTTACTTTTCACATTCAAATTTTATGCTTCTAATCATTATATCATAGACCTTTAAAGCGTTCACTAGCTTTTATCTATTATTTATAGAAATTAATGTTATTAATTATATACATTCTTTTTATTATGTAAACAAACGTGAAAACAAATTGACATTAGTTTAAAAAGACAGTATGATGAGTCTTGTGTAAAATAATGCAGCGGTGGACGGTAAGCTCGTCAACAGTTTGTTGCCCAATTGTCTTGGTTCAATTAGTACCCTTTCAGCTGCAAAGGTGAACATTGCAAAACAAACTGCACGAATACTAAGTTCACAAAGGATTATTTTACTCCAAAACAAATATTGGAGGAATTTATATATGTCACGTTATACTGGCCCAAGTTGGAAAGTTTCACGTCGATTAGGTCTTTCTTTAACAGGTACTGGTAAAGAATTAGCTCGTCGTCCTTATGCACCCGGTGATCATGGTCAAAACAATCGCCGTAAATTATCAGAATATGGTTTACAATTACGAGAAAAACAAAAACTTCGTATGATGTACGGTTTATCAGAACGTCAATTTGCTAACTTATTTATTAAAGCTGGTACAATTCGCGAAGGTAAACATGGTGTTAACTTCATGATCTTACTTGAAGGTCGTTTAGACAACGTTGTTTATCGTTTAGGTTTGGCTTCTACTCGTCGCCAAGCTCGTCAATTGGTAAACCATGGTCACATTACTGTTGATGGCAACCGCGTTGATATTCCTTCATACGCAGTTGAAATCGGTCAAGTAATCTCATTACGTGAAAAATCAAAGAGTTTACAAATTGTTAAAGACGCAATGGAAGCATTAGTTGGCCGTCCACAATTCGTACAATTTGATGCTGATAAATTAGAGGGTTCATTAACTCGTTTACCAGAACGTGAAGAACTTGAAGCAGATATCGACGAATCACTTATCGTTGAATACTACAACAAATTATAATTTCAAATTAAAAAACATCTCATTCTTAATGAGATGTTTTTTTTGTCCATATTTTATAGATTTCAATTAGTGGCAGTAATGTATTTTTCAAGTCGTTTAGTTGTTTATATTCATTTAAGCTAAAAAACTCATCTTCAATAGCTAAATTCTGTCCAATCAATAGTTCTTTAGTTTGTACACTACTCCACTTTTGACTATCAGTAAGTGTTATTGTGTTTGCTAAAGTACCCGTCTCTTTATTTGTATGATCCACTGACCACACGAAAGTATCTTCTAGTTTCTGAATCATTATTATTGATTCAGAAACGCCCTCTTCATACAAGCTTTTGTCTTTAATATCTGCTAATGCAGATAACCAGATAAATAACCGATCATCCCAATAACCAATTTCAAAATGTGGCATCATTTTATAGCCACGTTTATTCTCGCTAAAAGCCATCCAAGTATCAGGCGGTGGATTTTTTGATCTTCTAGCATGTTTTGCAATGTGCAAATACATTTTAATTCCTAATTGTTCTTCTAAAAAAGGTAGTAGTTCAGCTCCCACCTTTTCGAATTTGGGATCAATAATTGTCTTTATTTTTTTTAATCGTCCGTCTAATGTTTGATCTTTAAAAATTAAAAAATCATCTTTTATAAACATTTCGCTCTCTCCTTTTGTATCAAACATGGTATGCTAAATTCATAACTTACTGAAAGGTGGTCAACTCCATGACTGAAAATAACTTAGATCCACATCTTCAATCTGGCCTTTACGGAACACCTCAACTTCATCCCGATGAACAAAGAAAGTACTTAGGGACATTTAGAGAGCGGGTCAGCCTAGCAATGACTGTTGCTGAGGTAACAGCATCTAAAAATATGGCTGGATTTGAAAAAGAACTACTTGAACATCCCGACTATCATGTTCTACTTAATGGTACAATTGATCAGAATATATTAGCCCCATACATCACCTTAACGCATAAGCATGATGTTAAATTTACATTAACATCAAATAATGATACTCCTGATGGGGTTGAAATTATGGGGCTAGTTGTCGCTTCTGAAAAAAATGCGATTAATGAATCTGTTATTGATATTAATGAAAAATATCCAATTATACAAGTTGAAACGCCAGAAAAGAAAAAATCATTTTTTGAAAATTTATTCGATTAGCATAAAAACTTAAACTAACACTTTTATATTAAGTGTAGTTTAAGTTTTTTATTTGGTTTCTAAAATCTTTACTATTTCATTAGCAATAGGCTGGTTATCTCCAAAATTAGGAAACGAATTTATCGATAAATCAGGAGCCGTTTCAATTGAAAGAACGGTTAAAGCATCCCTATGTCTATAGTCATATGCTATATACAAGTTAGGAATAACCACATCAACTGCCCCCATCGTCATTTTTAAACGTTTTGCATAACCTTCAATTAACGCTATATATGATTCGTCCATTTGATTGCTAACTTCATTTTGATTTGCACCCGAATAAAAATTACTATCATATCTAATGATTGCTTCAGACCCTCTTGAAATAACAGTTGATTCAGTAATACCTTGTGATGCTATTGTTTGATGTTCAACTTCTGACAATTTAAGCGGATACCATGGACCTTGACTAGTACGTTCTACTTGTGCATTTTTTATTGTAATTAACTGTGCCAACGTCTTTCGTCCATCGCCAACTACACTAACTGGTAATCTTTCAACAATACCCTTTACATGGCCACCTACAATCATAAATCGATAGACTGACCCAACAGTAATTTCTTCAATTAAAACTTGTGTATCAATTGATAAGATACGTTTAACGGCTTCTTTATACTCGCTTAACGTCGGAGCCACTCGAAATACATGTGTTGCTTGACTGCTCTTTATGAATCTTGGCTTAATAACTAATGCTTTGTTGACTACATCTGCATAATAGTTCATAGCTTCATCTAAAGTGTGTACATTAATACTACTAGGAACTTTAATATCAAGGTTGCCCAATATTTTTTTAGTTGTTTGCTTGTCATATGCAATTTTGTTTAAAACACTGGTATCTAAATCAGAAATTACCCCATTTTGCAGAAGATGTCCGTTCACCCGTATGACGTCCAAATCACTGTCAACAAGATCAAAATAAGACCCTCTTTTTATCAACGCTGCTAAAATAAGCTGCGTATTTTTCGAGTAACAGTTAAAGCCAATCAATGAACTTAACTGTGACTGATACTTTATCTTATTAGATTTTGCTTGTTCCATTGCAAAATCAGCCAACGATTTATTAATATCTTCATCAACTATCCTTGCACTCAGACTCAATTCAGGTCGTTCAAATTGTAATTTAAATTGAACTAATGTATCCTCTAAATTTTTATCTAGATAAAAATTATCATTAAATAAAATTAATTCGTTCAGCAGTTTTATTGCAGCATTTTTAACAATCGAGGTTGTTTTAGGGTCTTCTATTGCCACCTCATTTTTTAATTGTTTCGCTTTAAATATAATATCATCAACTTCATTTTCTGCCATATCTGGCGTCATTAGAAAGTAAGCCGCTAATAATTGAATAAACTTAATTGTGTCACCTTGAATACCAACACGAGAAAATGGATCAACATCAAATCCACGGAGTTCAATATAATTAACACCAGATGAAATTAATGTATCTTCCTTTTTAGTAGCTGATTTAAATTGTACATCTCCATAATATTCAGAAAATGATAACAATTTACCATTCTGGACCATCTTATTAAGTGACGTAACGTATGAGTTAATTGATCGATAAGAAGCTTGAACTGAACTATCAATATTGGTATAGCCAAATTCACTGTTTCTAACACTTCTAACCGGATGACAAGCATTATAATTAGTACTTTCAACAATTGGTGTTGCTCCAAACAAGTAAGTTGTAAGCCAACTCTTTTCCATAAATTTGCGTCCAATTTTTAAATAGACGTAATTATGAAATTCTATATAAGAATTAAAATAACTATGAAACTCAGAATCAAATAAAATCTGAATTACTTTTTCTGGAAAGCTAAAATTAAGATGTACAGACGTAAAAAGTTGACGTTTTTTTCCATACTTTTCTGCTAATTTATTTCGGTATATAAATCCTAATTCATCTGGATGCGCTATTCTTACTTTAGATTCATCCACTGGTAATTTAGGAATTGAACTCAATGGCCATAACTGTTCATCACTATCCAATTCTTGTGTTGCGACTTGTTGAATGGCATCTAGATAGTTAATAACATTATCAGCCCCCTCAATTGGTGGCGTGATAAATTCCATTTGTGATTCGCCAAAATCTGTTTTTATATAAGGATGTTTAAATCTATCTCCTAATGATTCAGGATGATCAGTTGAACTCAGCACTCCCGTATTCTTCACTCTTTGAGTTTCTCGCTCTAATCCTATCAACGATTTTCTAAGTAGAGGTGCGAGCTTTTCTTCCTGAATTTGTAATCCGATTGCATCTAGTTTCATATCATTGTGCCTCCTCATTTGTCTATTACATTGTACCAAATATTTGAATTAATCCTTCATATTTGCAATCCATTGTGCCAATTAAATTTATGCAATATGCTATACTATTCTTTAGTAATCAACGTGAAAGGAGCCACATATGTTACAACCACTTGCATTCAGAATGCGACCAACTAAAATTGAAGAAGTCGTTGGCCAACAACACCTTGTTGGTCCAGGTAAAATTATCAAACGAATGGTCGAAGCAAAACTGCTTTCATCTATGATTTTATACGGACCACCTGGCACTGGTAAAACGAGTATCGCCAGTGCTATTGCCGGATCAACTCAGTATGCATTTCGTAAATTAAATGCTGCAACTGATTCTAAGAAAGACCTTGAAATCGTAGCTGAAGAAGCAAAAATGAGCGGTACTGTTATTTTACTTTTAGATGAAATCCATCGATTAACGAAACCTAAACAAGACTTCTTATTACCCCACTTAGAAAGTGGCCAAATTATTTTAATCGGTGCAACAACAGAAAATCCTTACATTACCATCAATCCAGCTATTAGAAGTCGAACACAAATCTTTGAAGTTAAACCTTTAGACGAAAATGATATTGAAACTGCACTTGATCGTGCACTAGTAGATAAAAATATTGGTCTCGGAAATCTTAATATTAATTTAGAAGCTAATGCACGGTTACACTTAGCGCGAGCAACCAACGGAGATTTACGTAGTTCTTTGAATGCACTTGAACTAGCTGCTAAGTCAACCCCACCTGATAGTTCAGGTGTCATTACCTTATCACTATCAGTCATAGAAGAGTGTCTACAAAGAAAAGCATTAACCCATGATAAAGATGGCGATGCTCACTATGATGTTATTTCTGCTTTTCAAAAATCAGTAAGAGGTTCCGATGTTAACGCGGCTTTACATTACTTAGGACGTTTAATTCTTGCTGGTGATTTACCTACAATTGCAAGGCGTTTAATCACAATGGCATACGAAGATGTCGGATTAAGTAGCCCTGCAGCATGTGCTAGAACCTTAACTGCTGTACAGGCGGCAGAAAAAATTGGCTTTCCAGAGGCTAAAATACCTCTGTCTAACGCAGTAATTGATCTCTGCCTCTCACCCAAATCAGACTCGGCAAATGTTGCCATAAATAATGCAATTGCTGATATTGAAAAAGGTGGTTTTGGAGATATTCCTGCTCATTTAAAAGATTCACATTACAAAGGTGCTGCAGATTTAGGTCATGGTATTGGTTATAAATTTCCACATAACTATCCAAATGATTGGGTTGCCCAACAATATCTTCCAGATAAATTGAAAGATGCTAATTATTATGAGCCTAAAGCAAACGGGCGTTATGAACAAGGACTTAAAGAACAATATAGTAAATTACATCCATCAAAAAGATGATTTGTTGCCGCTTACATCATAATTGTTGCACCTTTTAAAAGTCTGTGCTATATTAAAGATGAAGTTCTGAAGTGTACGCGTTATCTTATTAGAATGTTGACCGAACAAATAATTATACCTAGGCGTCAACTTGATAGGCTAGCTAATTTCAAGCCTTTTCACTTGGTAGTTAGAGGCTAGTACAGTCGATGCCACCTGCTTCACTGCGGGCTCAACTCACGAAGATGATTAACGGCACTACGCGGATATTCCAAAGCTTTTGCTTTGATGGTCTGGGCAAACTATGTTTGCTCAGACTTTTTTTATTAAGAATAAAGGAGTCTTTAAATGTTAATTCGGATACTTTTAGCCGTTCTTTCACTCTTACTCTTGACTATCGGCTATTACTTATTCTCACATCGCAACAAAAATTTTATGATATTTAAACCTGAGTCAAACCAGGTGCTAAGCTCAATACTACTTGTCTTTGGGTTAATTATCTGTATTGAAAGCTTAGTTGGCTTAATTTCAGTAATCATTTTTATACCCATATTTTGTGGGATACTAGTTACTCTAGCCTGCCTTACGGTTGGTGCTTTAACAATTATTTTATCTTTTTTTATGCATTAATCTAACTTTGTAACCGTTTTTACTTCTATTTTCATTCGTTTTGTCGTAAAATAGAGGTATATAAAAGAAAGAGGTGGCCGACCATGTTACAACAATATAAAAATATTTTAGTTCCTGTAGATGGTTCTGATGAAGCAAAATTAGCATTCGAAAAAGCAGTACAAGTAGCTTTAAGAAATGGCGAAGATTCTACACTTCATCTTTTGCATGTTATTGACACTAGAGCATTCCAAAATATCTCAAGTTTTGATACGTCAATGGTTGAACAAGTTAGTGATACAGCAAAAGAGACATTGAATAAGTATATTGCACAAGCAAAAGCAGCTGGTCTTAAGAATGTTGACTACTCAATTGAGTATGGTTCTCCAAAAGTAGTTATTGCTAAAAATGTTCCTATTAATTTAGATATTGATTTAATTGTGATCGGCGCTACTGGATTGAATGCAGTCGAACGATTATTAATTGGTTCAGTTACAGAATACGTAACTCGAGTTGCTGTTTCTGATGTCTTAGTTGTTCGAACAGATTTAAATAACACACCTGCTCTTAAAAATAATCTTAAAAAATAAAAAAAGAAATTAGCCATAATTGGTTAATTTCTTTTTATTTTGTCTTGAATTTACATAAAGTAATATGGTCATCTACCATACCCATACTTTGCATCAATGAATAAATAATTTTAGGACCAACAAACTTAAACCCTAATTTCTTCAATTCTTTAGATAACTTTTTTGAAATGTCGGTTTCAGCTGGAACATCCTCTGCATGTCGCCAGAGATTATTAATTGGTTTATTTGCTACAAATTCCCATAAAAATGAATCAAATGATTGCCCATCTTGGTTCATTCTTATGATCGCCTGTGCATTCGCGATAATAGCGATAATTTTTTGCTTATTTCGAATAATATCTGCATTTTCCATTAGTTCCGCAATTTTATCTTCATCAAATTGACTAACTTTGTAAATTGAAAAATTTTCAAAAGCGTGATTAAAATGATTACGTTTATTTAAAACGGTCTTCCAGCTCAACCCTGCTTGCATTAATTCTAAACTCAATAATCTGAATAGTTGTTGATCGCCATAAAGCGGCTTTCCCCATTCTTCATCATGATAATCTTGCATTAACTGATTACCCGATTGGGCCCATGGGCATCTTTCCATATTCTATTCTCTCCTTCACTCAAATAAAAAAGATTACTAGTGCTGTCTCCAGACTAATAATCTTCTTAAAATTTAGATTTCAGGTAATTCAGTAAAGTCATAATGTAATTCTTTAACAGCGGCATGTTCGTCGAATGCTAATTGGATTAATTTATCAATTAATTCTGAATAACCAATTCCTGAAACTTCCCACAATTGTGGATAAAGCGAAATGTTTGTGAATCCAGGTAACGTATTTAGTTCACCAAGATATGGAATACCATCTTTAACTAAGAAATCAATTCGTGCTAAACCACGACAACCCAATGCTTCAAAAGCACGTAATGACATGTCTTGGATTTCTTTTGTTAATTCATCTGGTAATTCAACAGGCATTTCAAATTCCACACCTGAAGCATCAACGAATTTATTATTGTAATCGTAAAATACATCAGATTTAGGTACGATAACTGCACCTAATTTTGAAGCTTTTAAATCAGTATTTCCAAGAATTGAACATTCAATTTCATCAGGATTTTCGATTGATTCTTCAACTAAAAGCTTTGTGTCATATAAAAATGCATCTTCTATACCTTCAAGGAATTCTTTTTCGTTATGTGCCTTATGAATACCAACTGATGATCCTTGGTTAGCTGGTTTAATGAAAACAACTTCTCCAAGTTCCTTACTAATGTGTGCGTAAGTCATTTCAGCACGATTGTTGGCCTTAACAACCAAATATTTAGTATTTCTGATATTATTTAACGTTAACATTTTCTTAGTTAAATCTTTATCAAATGAAATTGCTGATGAACGAACATCACTACCAATATATGGTTTATCTAAAAGTTTAAATAATCCTTGAATTGTACCATCTTCACCCATATTACCATGAATAACTGGATAAAAAAGATCAATATCTTTAACTTCAGTTAAACTCATGATATTAGCTAACGGATTTGTAAAATCAATTGTTGGTAAGACATCTTCAACAACTTTTGCTTCTGGTTCGCCATCAAAAATGCGACGTGAAGCAGCATCTCCAAGTAGTACACCTTCCTTTGTAAACATGAATAAACTAACTTCGTACTTATTTTTATCCATTGCATCGTAGATATTATGTGCTGAACGTTTTGAAACGTCATGTTCTGATGAATTACCACCAAAAAGTAATCCAATGTGTATCTTTTCGCTTGTCATCATATTCTCCATTCCTATTGTATTATTTTTGTTCGCTTTAAACTCTTAGTCTAAATAATACCATGTTTATAGTAGATCTGTCATTTACGTTTGCTATTTTATTTAAACATTTAAAATCCACATGAAAAGTAAGAACACAAAGAACAGTCCGTACAT
The DNA here is from genome assembly GCF_056782195.1 of Dellaglioa sp. CoH-55-MRSF-8. Next base: position 42,229 of record NZ_JBXAYH010000004.1, on the reverse strand, counting down.
GATTGGATGAACATCTTTTCGACGACCAGCAGCAATCATTGTAATTGGATAAAAAATCATTCCCAAAGCAATCCCGTCAGAGATACTATAAGTTAATGGCATACCAATTACAATTAAAAATGCTGGAATTGCAATTTCCATTTTTGTCCATTCGATTTTTGTTAAAGATTGTGCCATCAATACACCAACAATAATTAATGCTGGAGCAGTGACCTGTGTTGTTACAACTGATAATAATGGCGAGAAAAATATCCCGACAATAAATAATAATCCAGTTGTAACAGCCGTTAAACCTGAGCGTCCACCAACGGCGATACCTGCTGAAGACTCAACATATGCACCAACTGGAGATGTTCCTAAAACAGAGCCAGCAAGCATTGCTGTTGAATCAGCAACTAAAGCTTTACCGACACGAGGCATTTTATTGTCTTTCATGAATCCGGCTTGTTGAGCTAACCCAACAAGTGTTCCAGCAGTATCAAAGAAAGTAACTAACAAGAAGGTTAAAACGACTACCCATAACTGAACCGTGTTAATATCACTAATATGTTTAACGCCTTGCATAAATGTTGGGGCCAAACTTGGGGCACCGGCAACAACTTGTGTTGGCATTTTAATTAATCCTGTGATGAATCCTAGAATAACTGTTGCAAACATCCCAATAAAAATACCACCTGGAACACGTCTAACCATTAAAATTGCAGTAACAATTAAGCCAAAGATTGTTAACCATGTTGTACCAACGGTCAATGGACCTAGGCCCACAACTGTGGATTTGTTTGCGATAATTAAGCCACCATCTTGTAAACCGATAAAAGCAATAAATAAACCAATACCACTTGAGATAGCGTATTTTAAGTTACTTGGAATAGCATTAATAATCATTTCGCGTAGTTTAAAAATAGTAATTAAAATAAAAATTAGTGATGCTACAAATACACCTGCTAAAGCTGTTTGCCATGGAATTCCCATACCTATAACAACTGAATATGAGAAAAAGGCATTAATACCCAATGCGGGAGCTGTTGCTATTGGGTATTTAGCTAAAATACCCATTAAAATACAGCCTAAAGCACTTGATAATGCAGTTGCAGTAAATACTGCCCCTTTGTCCATCCCCGAAGCACTTAAAATCGTAGGATTAACAAATAATATGTAAGCCATTGATATAAACGTTGTAAAACCAGCTAACATTTCGCGTTTAACCGTTGTATGTAACTGATCAATTTCAAAATATGATTTAATGCGATTAATCATTTTAAATCTCCTTTTCATAAATACATTTGTTCGTGTTTATCTCATTAATGAGCAATTACAATTTTACTATATTCGTATATTAATGTAAATAATATTATTAAACTGTATTTTGTTAAGGATTTATTCAAATAGAACTTATACTGTAATAATTTTATCAATTTTAATATCAAACTGATTACTTGTCCATTTCTCAGAAATTACATTTTGAACGTCCAAACAAAGTGAAATTGTTTTTGGTTGATATTTTGCAATATACCGATCATAATAACCACCGCCAAAGCCAATCCTTTGATTATTCTCTAAATTAAACCCAACTCCTGGTACAATCACTAAATCTAAATTATTCTTTTCAAGTGCAACATTATATTCAGGTTCTAATAGTCCATAATCACTTTTTATAAGCACCTGTTCAATAGATAAGTAAGGTAAAAATGCAAGTTGCTTTTCAGGCATCGTTTTTGGTATATACACCCTCTTACCTTGAGACAGTGCCGCCAATAGTAATTCGTTAGTACTAAACTCAATCGATTGACTAATTGTTAATCCGATTGAATCAGCCGATTCCCATTCTTCAGATTGTAAAACTTTATCAATAATTGCCTTCTCCTGATTCCTTTTTTCAAGGACCTTATTTTTTGCCAAATCAACCATCTTGTTAATAATCATTTTTCTAATTTCTTTTTTACTCAATAGCTTATACCTCCGCGTTAAATTCACCAGTTATTACAAACTTTCCAATCATCTTACCATTTTCAACAACTTCAGAAGCCGTTCGTAAATTATCGGCGTTAATCCCCACCAATGATTTAGTCATCGTTGATTTTAGTTTGCCTTCATCTAATAACGTGGCTAAGCGATTTAATGTTTTACCTTGAGAGCTCATATCTGCCGTGTAATATACACCTTTAGTAAAAACTGTTAGCCATTTAAACTCATTACTTTTATTTTTTAATTTACCAATTGGTAAATTATCAGATGTGCCCACAATTGAAGTAATAATACCCTGAGGTCTGATGATATCTGCTGCTAAATCAAAATAAGTTTCTGTTGAGTGCAATATTAGAATACCATCAACTTCATTAATATTTAATTTAACTAATTGTTTCTTCAAATCTTTTCGGTGATTAATGACAATATCAGCGCCCATCTTTTTAACCCAATCGCTCGTTTCTAATCTTGAAGCGGTCGTGATAACAGTCAAACCAGCCCATTTAGCAAGTTGAATAGCAATAGAGCCTACACCACCAGCTCCATTAATAATTAAAACTGATTTTCCACTATTGGCATTTTTCTCTGGAATGAAATTTAATTTTTCAAATAATGCTTCCCATGCTGTTACACCTGTTAGTGGCATAGCGGCTGCTTCACTGTCTGTTATTTTCTTGGGTGCATTTCCAACTAGTCGTTCATCAACTAGCTGATACTCAGCATTACTTCCTGAACGATTATTGACACCTAAATAAAAAACCTTATCACCACTATTAAATTGTGTTACTTCTGATCCTATTTCAGAGACGACCCCGATTGCATCGAAACCTAAAATAAGTAATTTTTCTTCAGAATCAATTAACATTCTTGATTTATAATCTATTGGATTCACTGAAATACCCGTTACCTTCACAAGAATATCATGATTTTCAGGTGTCGGTTTATCGATTTTGACATCTCGTAATGCATTTTTATCTTCTGTCGGAAATTTTCCAAATGCTGCGATGGCCTTCATTTTATTTACCATTAGCTCACTCTTCTTCCATTAATATAGATTACGCTATTCATCTTACTACAATCTAACAAAAAGTTTGGTTTGTTTCACTTTTATACCGTCTAAAAATATTGAAATACTCACATTCTCAATCTGTCAGTATAGACTTAATATTTGGTTTAATGTATGCTTAAAATATTATTAAAACATATACAATTAAGGAGACACACATCATGGAAAAACCACTAAAAACGAGACAACAACTGAAATCTGAATCAAAGGCATTACTTAAAGGACACTGGAAGTCAGCTATCCTAGTTAGCTTACTAGCAATCCTTATTTTTATTGTTTATTCTCGCTTATATTCTACTGAGTACGCAGACATTATGAATTTATATTCTACTGAAAATAATAACCAATCATCAGCTATCAGTCCTATAATTTCAGCAACTGTCGTTGTTCTTTATCTTATTTTTCAAATTCTACTTGTAGGTGTTTCATATACATTCTTAACTTGGGTCAGTTCACAAAAAACACCAGAACATGCATTTACACAAAGTTTCCAAGTTTTCTCAAATGAATTATTTTTCCCATCTATTGGTATCGCCATTCTCAAAACCATTTATAGTACACTTTGGACTCTCTTGCTTATTGTCCCAGGAATTATTAAATACTATTCTTATTCACAAGTCTTTATGATTAACAAAGACTTAACAGATAACCCAAATCATCCTGACATCAGTATTAATAAAAAAATAACGTTAAGCCGTGAATTAATGAACGGACACAAATTTGATTTATTCGTAATAGAGTTAAGTCTGGTTGGTTGGTACCTATTATCAATCGTGACACTTGGAATTGGTTATATTTGGTACATGCCTTATCAACAAGCAATTAAAGCAAATTTCTACAGAGACCTTGCCGGAGATAAATTCTTAACCTTAAAATAAGCAAAAAAGACTGAATAAAATCAGTCTTTTTTATTTTGTCTTCACATGTTTAAGTCCTTCTCGCACAGCTAGCTTTGATAGATCATGGCTCTCAATAAAAGTTATAACCCAATTTTCATCAGTCTTAGCATACTCACGTAATGACCAACCAATCGCTTTTTGGATGAAAAATTCATCTGTTGTTCTATCATTCAAAATCATCTTTGATAAGTAAGCTAGATTAGTTTCTTCACGATAGCCTAACTGAAGATTTATACCCACACGACGCATCCAGAAATTATCATGGTTTTCAAATTGCTTACTAATATCGTTAAAATTTATCGGACTTAATTTTAAAAAGTCACTAATAACCTTACGTAAAGCATCTACTGAATCCCACCATGGTTTAACCTTAATTAACTCAACCAATACTTGGACTTCATCAACCGTCAATCGTTTAAGATTTTTTTGTGCTAAGTCGATTGCAACATATTGATACTCTCTTTCTTCACGACCATAATAAGCTAAAATTTGTGAGATTAACTCTTCTAGAGGCCAACTCTTAGATTCTTTCATCAAGTCCTTTGTTAGTTCACGTCGACTTGGTGTCTTAATCCCTAAGTAAGAAAAATTATTTTTCATGTAAGCTTCCATTTTTTTAATATTTTTGTTATCTTTTTCTAAATAAATCATATTTACTCCTTTTATGAAAACGTAACCATATAAGTTGGATAACCGTTTTCATGATGTTATACTAAAGGTAATCATATAAAGGGGGAACCATTATGTCAATGCATAACAATTTGAAAAAATTACTCACAATCAAAGAAGAACCCATTGTATCAATCTTTATCAAAACATATCCAGGTATTAATTTTGCTGCGAAGAATCAGTTAAAACTAAAAACTAGTTTAAAAACTGCCAAAGAAGCTCATTCGGATGTACCTAAGAAAACTTGGGAACTAATTGAAACACAATTGGTTAATTTTATTAATGAAATTGCAGATAAAATCGGTCAATTCCCTAGTATCGCACTTTACTTAACACCTAACGATTACTTTAAATTTAATTTAAATCACGCTATTGAAGTAGATAAAGTTATTGTTGGTCCTGAAGCATACACTTTACCTTTATTAGCTCAACAAGCAACAAAATTATCAGGAACAATCCTAAGCTTACACCGTGATTCATTTGAATTACATCAATTCAAAGAAGGTGTCTTATTGAAACAAGAACTCCCAGAGGATGCTCCTATCGACATGGTATCAACTCTTGGTCCTGAAAGTACAGATACCACGACCACTCATGGCCCTACTGGCGCCCTCCATGGGTTAAATACTAAGGATGAAGAAAAAGCGATTGATAATAGAAATTACTACTTGGCAATTGAAAAATTCCTAGTTACCCATCCCGAATTAATTTATAAACGTCTTTTCCTTATTGGACTACCTAAAAATCAAAGCTTATTCCATGAATTAACAAAATTAAAATCAGTTAATTCAGAAATTACAATTAAAAAATCACCTAGTGCCCTAACAACTACAGAAATTGAAAAAGATTTGTTAGATCAAAATCAAATTTTAATCAATCAAACAATTGATCATTTATTGGATCGTGCTCGTTCACTTGATGAAGTTAATCCAAGCAAAACAAACCCAATCGATTTGTTTGCTCTATTAACGCAACATCGTGTTAATACTTTATTAATTAACGAAGACGCTGTATTCCCTGGTTTAATTAGTGATGGTCAAATTATCGATACTGAACCTGGAAAAACAACCAATAACTTATTAAATGATTTAGCTAACTTTACTTTACGTAATAGTGGTAACGTTTACGTTATTTCAGCTGACCACTTTAATTCAGGTCAATTCGTTTACGGTGTTTAGAAATTGAAAAAGAAGACTTCATTGTCTTCTTTTTTTGTGCCCATTTTTAAAATGTCATGCTATACTTAAAAAAGCAAATATATATTCCAGGAGACGATATTAATGAATAAAGTTTATTTAGCAGGTCCATTTTTTAGCGACAAACAACGTGAACGTGTTTCTCAAGTTGTTGCAGCATTAAAAGAGAACAAAACAATTGATAGTGACAATATTTACTTGCCCCAAGATAATCAAAGTAAACAATATGAACAATTCAGTCAACAATGGCAACGTGCAGTTTATTTAGCTGACACACGCCAAGTTCATCGCGCAGACGTTGTTGTTGCTATCTTAGACTACAAAGAAGACGAAGATAACGAACCTGACTCTGGTACTATGTTTGAAGTTGGTATGGCAGTAGAAGCTCATATTCCAGTTATCTTAGTTCAATTTGAAGCTGGTCGTGTTATCAATCTAATGTTATCTGAAAGTTTAACTGCTTTCTTTGATGAGAGTAAAAATGGCTTAAATGAACTTTCTGAATATAATTTCAACGTTTTGGAAGAAAAAATTACAGAGAACGAAGTATTATAATATGCTACCTTTAAGTATTACGGATAAACAATCGCAGCAAAAAGGACATTATCATTTTGATAATGTCCTTTTAATTTGTCTTAATTAATCATTTACCAAATATTAACGCGTTCATCGACTGCTTTATACATTGCATCACTTGCAACAATATCAAAGGCATCATAAAATTCTGCTAAATTTTGAACTTGAATATTAGCACGCAACTTAGCAGGGGCATGAACATCAATTGATAATAACAATTGCATATACTGTGTTGAAGCCTTCATTCGCCATACTTGTGCCCAATTAATGAAAAATGCTTCAAAATCAGTATCGTCTTCAGATTTAGCCGCTTCAAGTGCACAACTAAGCCCACCAGCATCAGCAATATTTTCAGAAACTGTTAAAGTCCCATTAACTTTTTGGCCTGCGAATTCAGTTCCGTCAAATTCAGTAATCATTTGTTGTGATAATTCTTTAAAATGGGTCAAATCGGCTTCACTCCACCAATTATTCAAATTACCATACTCATCAAATAGCGCACCATTATTATCAAAAGCATGTGAAATCTCGTGCGCAATAACTGCTCCAATACCACCATAGTTAGCACTACTACTCTGCTCTAAACTATAAAATGGTGCTTGTAAAATAGCCGCTGGAAAGACAATGATATTTTTAAAGGGATGATAATAAGCATTAACTGTTGCTGCACTCATCTCCCAAAGATCACGATCGACAGGTTTATCCCACTTACTAAACATATCTTCAGTGGCTAATTTATCAAAGGCCATTGCATTCTCTAGCAATGTTTTTTCCATATTAACGTGCATTTTTTGATAAAGCGGGTTAATTTTATCTGGATACCCAACTTGAATACCTAATTTACTTAATTTTAAAATTGCCTTATCACGTGTAGTACTTGTTAACCAATTATTAGTAGCCAATCTATTTTGATAAACATTAATCATCTTTTCAACCATCTGTTGAACGTCTGCTTTAGCATCTTCACCAAAGTATTTATATCCATAATATTCGCCCACAACCCCACTATAGGTTCCCATGGCTAGATAATAAGCAAACTTTTGTTGTTTTTTCGGTGCCTTGCTTCCAGATAATGCACGCCCGTATTCACCAGCAATAACACGTAAGTCATCTGATAAATATGAACTAAGACTCCCTACTGTTTTAACAATTAACCAACTTTTAAATTCTGTAAAATGAGTTGTATTCACGAGTTCATCAATAGATGATAAAAATTTAGGTTCAGTCACAATTATTTTTTCTGGTTCATTCCCATTTAAAAGATTTTTAACAATTGATTTTAAATCTAAATTACTACTTTGTGAACTAAATTCTGTGAAACTTTGTGGGTTGTACGCTTTACTATAATCAGCTGATTCTTCAGCACTCTTGACATTTGGCACTAAGTTACGATCAAAAGTTAGTGCCTCTGTAATAACATGATTTGCATTTTCTTCACTATAATCTAAAGCAACTAATAACTTAGTCATCATCGCCCTAAATGCTTTAAGTAAACCTTCAGCTTGTGAATTATCTCGTTCATAATACGTTTTATCTGGTAAAACCAAACTCGGAGCTGCCACAAATAAAGCATTAATTTTAGCATTTTTCATATCAGCATCAACATCAAACCCAAGTGGTGTTGGATAACCCGCACGAACAAAATCTGCCCATTTAGTATCGAAATCAGCTAAACTTGTTAAATTTTCTAAAGGTGCTAAAACTTTTTTCAATGGTAAGGTTCCTTCTGATTCACGTCGATCAAAATCAGCTGCTAAGGCATAATAGTTTAAAAATTCTTGCATTAATGGTGCTTTAACACTAGAATCAGCTGACATTTTTTCAAAATCAGCCATCAAAGTTTTATCAATTTCATCAGCTAAATCATTAAAACCACCCGTCGCAGGTTTATCATCAGGAATTTTGGCAGTTTTTAACCATTCACCATTTACTGCTTCGTATAAATCATCTTTAATTAATTGTTTATTTATAGTCATTATTTATCTCCTTTTTAGTTTTATATGTAGCTAGTATAAACGTTATTCTAGTGTTTTAATAATAATTTACTTGAAAAACAGACATTTTTTCAAAATATACCTTATATCTATCTTTTAAAGAGTCTACGATATCTATCTTTGGTACCATTTTTCGTACCCTAACAAAAAAACAAAAGCCATAAGACTTTTGTTTTTGGTGCTATCCAGATTCATTATTGATCAACCGTCACAGAATGATTAATAAGAAAGAAGGATTATTACATTGGCTATCCTAACTTCTCAAACCTCTACCTTTATTAATAAGATACCAACAAATCCAGTAAAGAACACCAATAAACAGAATAAGAATTATCATTGATAAAGCAAGTGATACATCAGTCTTACCTAAAAAACCATATCTAAATCCTGAAATCATATAAACAATTGGATTAATCTTAGAGATGGCCTGCCAAACTGGTGGTAACATTGAAATAGAATAGAAAACACCACCAAGATAAGTTAATGGCTGTAAAACAAACGTAGGTACAATTGACACATCATCAAATGACTGTGCAAAAATACCATTAATTAATCCTGCTAATGAAAATAAAATGGCTGTCATCAAAAGTGTGATAATAATAATGACCCACGAAAAAACATGAAGAGGTACAAAAAATAATGAAATAATAGTGACAAGTGCCCCAACTAAAACACTTCTTCCAAGTCCTCCAATAACAAATCCCCATATAATAATATGCGTTGGTACTGGTGCAACTAGTAATTCTTCAATATTTTTCTGAAATTTCTGAGAAAAAAATGACGAAGATACATTAGCATACGAACTAGTGATCACCGACATCATAATTAACCCTGGTACAATGAATTCCATATATGAAAATCCACCCATTGCACCAATTCGGCCACCAATCATTTTACCAAATATAATAAAATACAATGATGTTGTAATCACTGGTGGTACTAATGTCTGTACCCAAATTCTCAAATAACGATTAGTTTCTTTTATTGCGAGACTTTTTAATGCAGTAAAATATTGATTAAACATGTTTCTCCCCCACTTGGTGCTTTTCTTCCGTAATTTTCAAGAATAACTCTTCTAATCGATTCGATTTATTTCGCATAGAAAGAACTTTTATCCCTTGTTCATCAAATTGTTTAAAGATCCCATTAACACCTTGATTTCGTTCAACTTCGATAGAAATTGTTTGCGCGTCTTCAAAGGAATTTTTATACCCTATAATTTCTGGCTTTTTATCATACACATCTAAATCGAAAATAAACGTTTCAAATTGTAATTTTGATAATAAAGTTTTCATGCTCGTATTTTCAATCAACTCACCTGATTGAATAATACCGATATGACGACAAAGTGTTTCTGCTTCTTCTAAATAATGAGTCGTCAAGATAATCGTTGTGCCATTCTCATTCAATTCCTTTAAAAAAGACCACATTTCACGTCTCAACTCAATATCTACACCCGCAGTTGGTTCGTCTAAAATGAGCAACCGAGGTTCATGCATTAATGCCCTGGCAATCATCAATCTTCGTTTCATCCCACCAGAAAGCATTCGTGCACGTACATTACGTTTTTCCCATAAATCTGACTGTTTTAAATATTTTTCACTGCGCTCCATTGCTTCTTTATGAGGAACACCATAGTAACCAGCCTGATTAACAACAATTTGTTGAACCGTTTCAAAAGGATTAAAGTTAAATTCCTGTGGGACAAGTCCAATTTGTTGTTTGGCTTGTACCAAATTGGTATCAATATCGTAATCAAAAACCTTCACTGTTCCCGCTGTTTTATTCACAAGAGATGTAATAATACCAATTGTCGTTGATTTTCCCGCACCATTAGGCCCTAAAAGTGCATAAAAATCCCCTTCTTCTACAGCCAGATCAATACCACGTAACGCTTTAACACCCGTTGCATATTCTTTTTTTAAGCCTTTTATTTCCAGTGCATATATCATTTAATTATTATCCCCTTATTTACTTTTTAGGAAAAGTAACATCATTCTAAACTATTTTACCCCACACTGCCTTCCATCTGATACTCAATCAGACGATTCAATTCAACAGCGTATTCCATCGGTAATTCTTTGGTGAACGGTTCAACAAATCCCATTACAATCATCTCTGTTGCTTTTGCTTCAGAAATTCCGCGACTCATTAAGTAATATAATTGTTCTTCAGAAATTTTAGAAACTTTAGCTTCATGTTCCATAGAAACATTGCCATTTAAAATTTCATTAAATGGAATCGTATCACTCGCTGATTTATCATCCATGATGATTGTATCGCATTCGACATGTGCAAACGAACCATCACTATGTCTACCAAATTTTAAATAACCTCGATAATCAACTCGTCCACCATCTTTACATAACGATTTAGAAACAATCGAAGAAGTCGTATTTTTAGCATTGTGAATCATTTTTGCCCCAGTATCTTGAACGATATTCCCACCAGCAAACGCAATCGACAACATTGTGCCATGTGCGCCTTGACCATCTAAATAAATACTTGGATATTTCATTGTAACTTTTGATCCAAGGTTACCATCAACCCACTCCATCGTCGCATTTTCTAAGGCTCTAGCACGTTTTGTCTCTAAGCTATACACATTATCTGACCAATTTTGAATCGTTGTATACCGACAATAGGCATCTTTCATGACGTTCACTTCAACGACTGCCGCATGCAAACTGTCTGCCGAATAATTAGGTGCTGTACAACCTTCAACGTAATTAACACTTGCGCCTTCATCAACAATGATTAATGTTCGTTCAAATTGTCCTGTATTCTCCGCATTAATTCTGAAATAACTTTGAATAGGCACCTCGGTCTTCACACCTTTAGGTACATAGATAAAAGTACCACCAGACCAAACAGCCGAATTTAAAGCTGAAAATTTATTATTAGAGGCAGGAACCAATTTGCCAAAATACTGTTTAACCAATTCAGGATATTCTTGGACGGCAGCATCTGTACTCATAAAAATAATTCCTAATTTTTCAAAATCTTCACGCATATGATGGTAAACAACTTCTGATTCATATTGTGCAGAAGAGCCAGCTAAGTATTTACGTTCAGCTTCTGGAACACCAAGTCGGTCAAAGGTTTCTTTAATCTTATCTGGGACATCTTCCCAGTCTCTAGCAACATTATCACTAGCACGTTGAAAATAGCGCATATTAGCTAAATCTAACTTAGACAAATCAGGACCAAAACTTGGCATTGGCATCTTTTCATATAAGGCAAAGGCACGAAGTCGATAATCCAACATCCACTCTGGTTCATTTTTTGCTGCCGAAATTTCTCGAACAATCGCTTCGGTTAAGCCACGCCCAGTTGAATAAACAGGCTCAATATCATCTTTAAAGCCATATTCATACTCACCACCAACATCTAGTTCTTTCATATCTTACCTCCTCTCTAATTTTCTAAATTAATAGCTTGATAAACTGCCTTCCAAGCTAATGTGGCACACTTAATCCGAGCTGGAAACTGAGCGACACCTTCTAAAATAGCAGCATCACCTAAAAGATTTTCATCAATCGTTTCACCTGTTACCATTCTTGAAAATGTTGTCACCATTTCTTCTATTTCATTTTTTGCTTTACCAATAATTTCATCAGTCATCATACTTGCAGATGCCTGGCTAATCGTACAACCCGTCCCAGAAAAGGCAACATCTTGAACCTTGTTGTCACTCATGATAAGTTCAACTTTTAAAACATCCCCACAGGTTGGATTTCTGAGTTCAATTGATTTCTGACCCTTTACTAGTGAGCCATGATGATGCGGATGTGTGGCATGTTCCAAAATAACTTGGCGATATAAATTATCTAATTTAGATAGTCCCATTTTTAAAGAACTCCTTTGTAGCGATTAACGCGTCAATAAATTTTTGATTTTCTTCTAAAGTATTGTAAAAATATAAACTAATACGAACAGTTGACGATACACCCATGCACTTCATTAATGGCTGTGCACAATGATGACCCGCGCGAACCGCAATTCCTTGCATATCAAGAGCTGTCGCAACGTCATGCGGATGTAGTCCCTCCAAATTAAATGAAATAACGCCTGATCGTTTTTTACTTTCAGTTGGCCCATAGACAGTAATGCCAGAAATGGCTTTTAATTTAGGTAATAAATCAGTGATGAGCATCTGTTCATGTGCTTGTATATTAACCATTCCAACTTCATTTAAATAGTGAATAGTAGCACCTAATGAAATGACCCCTTCAATATTAGGTGTCCCCGCTTCAAATTTCCAAGGAATATCTTTAAAGGTTGATTGTTGCTCTTCAACAAAATCAATCATCTCACCACCAAATTCTAGTGGCTGCATCTCGTTCAAATAATTACTTTTTCCATATAAAACGCCAATACCAGTTGCAGCCCCCATTTTATGACCTGAAAAAGCAAAAAAATCAACATCTAACTCCTGAACATTAATCGGCATATAAGGTATTGATTGCGCCCCATCACAAATAACAACCGCACCGACTGTATGTGCCATGTCCGTTAATTCTTTGATGGGGTTTATACTCCCCAAAACATTTGAAATTTGAGTTAGCGATACAATTTTAGTTTTAGCTGTCATTTTTAATTTCGCATCATTAATGTCTAATTGTCCATCATCTGTTATGTCGATGTAAACTAATTTAGCACCAGTTGCTTGTGCGACTTGTTGCCAAGGAACAAGGTTACTATGGTGTTCCATAATAGATATTAAAATCTCATCCCCTGGTTTCAATCGATTCTGTGCAAAACCCTGAGCAACCCAGTTTAAACTTTCGGTTGTCCCTTTTGTAAATAAGATTTCAGCTGAATATTTTGCATGAATAAAATCAGCAACAGCTTGTCGTACATCTTCAAATTGCTGTGTTGTACGCTCGGCTAAAGTATGCACACCACGATGTACATTGGCATTATCATTTTCATAATAATGTGAAATGGCATTAATAACTGCTTGTGGTTTCTGAACAGTTGCAGCATTGTCAAAATAAATTAACGGTTCATCATTCACAATTTGCTTTAAAATAGGAAAATCATTGCGATACTTTTTCAAATTTTTGACCATTAATGAGTTTCCCCTCTATTGTTTCGATTAATCGTTCACGAACATCAACTGCCGGAATTGCCGTTAAAACAGGTCCTAAGAATCCACGAATAACAAGTCTTTCTGCTTCTTCTTTGTGTAATCCACGACTCATCAGATAGTACAATTGTTCCTGATTCACGCGTCCAACACTAGCTGCATGTCCAGCTTGAACATCATTTTCATCAATTAATAAAATAGGATTAGCGTCTCCACGTGCTTTTGTGGATAACATTAGCACACGGCTTTCTTGTTGAGCATTCGCACCCTTTGCACCTTTAATAATATGGCCAATTCCATTAAATATTAATGTAGAACGCGATAAAATTACACCGTGTTGCAGAATTTGACCAATTGAATGTTTACCATAATTCGTCACCCGTGTATCAATCCCTTGAATCTGATTTCCTGTTGAAATCGCAACAACTTTAACATCTGCGTGAGAACCTGCACCAATTAAATCAGAATCGAAATCGCCAATTATATTGCCATTATTAAGTAATCCAATTGACCAATCTATTTTTGCATTGCCTAATAAATAACCCCGACGGTTAATATATGCTGTTGTATGTTCCCCTAATTGATCAACTCCAGCAAATTTAACATGACTGTTAGCTTTAGCAATCACTTCCACAATAATATTTGCGGTTGTGATCTGATCACCGACTGTTGAACGATTTTCTAGATATGAAAACTGACTATTTTCTGCTGCGACAATTAAAACATGCTGTACATAGTCCTGATTGTCCCGTGCATCCTGCGTTAAATAAGTTGTAATTGGGTTGTCTAATACAACATTTTTAGGTACATAAATAAACAAACCACCGGTTAATTGTGCTAAATGCGTTGCGGTCAACAAATCACTATCCCATTTAACTGCCTTAGTCATAAAATATTTCTTAATTAAATCTGCATGTTCCACTAACGCGGTTGACCAGTCGCAAATAATAACATGATTTTCTTTTAATTCCTCAGATATATTTAAACTAATCGTTCGAGATCCAACTTGAATAAACGTATTTTCATCCGATTTTTTTGAAACAAATTCCCCTGATTCTTTAACCAGTGTTTCAGGTATAATGGGCCATTTTTGGTATCTAATTTTTTCAAATGAAGGAAGCGCTAGTAATGTTTTTTTTACAAAGGCATCTCTTCTTAATTGTTGAAACCACTCAGGTTCTTGTTTTAAATTTGAAAAATCAATTATACTTTGTTCTAAGAGCTTCAAATCAATCATTTTCCGGCCCTCCACTAAAGGTTCTCGTCTGTTAAAGTAATGTCTAGCCCTAATTCATCACGCAAACCAGCATAGCCTTCTTCTTCCAGTTTTTCTGCAAGTTCGGCGCCACCCGTTTTAACAACCCGTCCATCCATCATAACGTGCACCACATCAGGCACAATATAGTTCAGCAAACGTTGGTAATGCGTAATCATAAGTGTTCCAAATTCCGCATTTTTCAACATTTCATTTACGCCTCTCGAAACAACTTTCAATGCATCAATGTCTAGACCTGAATCAATTTCATCTAAAATAGCAAATTTTGGTTCAATCATCATCAGTTGTAAAATTTCATTACGTTTCTTTTCGCCACCTGAAAAACCTTCATTTAAATAACGATCAGCCATTTCCTCAGTCATATCTAAAGTTGTCATCGTTTTATCTAATTTCTTTAAATATTCTCGAATTGGGATTTGTTTATCTTCCGGTCGACGTGCGTTGATTGCTGCACGCATAAATTCAGCATTTGTTACACCAGGAATTTCTGAAGGATATTGCATTGCTAAAAATAATCCTGCTCGAGCTCGCTCATCAACAGGTAGTTCTAAAATGTTTACACCATTCAGCAATACTTCGCCTTCTGTCACTTTATACGCAGGATTCCCCATAATGGCCTCAGATAAAGTTGATTTACCTGTTCCATTTGGACCCATGATTGCGTGTACTTCTCCAGTCGACATTTTTAAATTAACACCTTTTAAAATTTCTTTAT
Source organism: Dellaglioa sp. CoH-55-MRSF-8 (assembly GCF_056782195.1). Next base: position 26,781 of record NZ_JBXAYH010000004.1, on the reverse strand, counting down.
CTTCAATTTCTACATGTAAATTTTTAACCTCAAGTGTCGACATTTTAGCATTCCTCCGATTCATTAATATATTCCATTCTATCTTAATAAATTATCCATTTCAATGGAGCCTCGAGACTCGCAATCTTTATTTAATTAAGTTAAACTAATAAAAAGTAAATTTTGAGGAGGTTCATTTATGAAACCTATTATCGGTATTGTTGGAAATCCTAATCGAAATCCAATTACAGGCATGCACATTAACGAAATTACTTATACACCTCAAGGCTATATTGATGCCATTATTGAAGTTGGCGGTTTACCACTAATCATTCCTACTGATTTAGCAAACGCATCTAGTTATCTTGATTTGGTAGATGGTTTACTATTAGCAGGTGGTCAAGATGTTTCACCAATCTTATACGGCCAAGAACCTCATCCAAAATTAGAAGAATTAAATCCCCCACGTGACGAAATGGAGCTCGCTTTAATCAAGGAAGCTATTTCTCGAAAAATACCAATACTTGGTATTTGCCGTGGACTACAAATACTTAACGTCTTTTTTGGTGGAACACTCTATCAAGATTTAAGTGACTATTCAAATTGGCAAGTTAAGCATTTACAAGATCCAACATTACCAGAATACGCCACACATTCTGTATCGATTAAAGCAAATAATTATTTATCAGATACTTATGGTTCAACGCTTCGTGTCAATACGTACCATCACCAAGCCATTAACCGTTTAGGTGATTCATTAACGGCCATTGCGACAAGTTCAGATGGCCTAATTGAAGGTATCAGTAGTAATGACGGTCTCATTTTAGGTGTTCAATGGCATCCCGAAATGTCTTATATAAGAGAACCATCAGATTTAGCTATTTTCAAATGGCTAATTAATAAAATTGCAAAATAAAGAGAATTGAATTAGTCATGTCGACTAATTCAATTCTCTTTATTTTGCAGGAATAACGGCACCTTTATACTTATTCAAAATCCATTCGCGTGTCTTTTTAGATTGTAGTGCTTTAACTAACTTTTTAATCGCAGGATTATCTTTATTTTTTGGTGCGACAGCAACTAAATTCGCATATGATGATGTACTACGTTCTAATGCAATAGCTTGTTTCGTTGGATTTAATCCAGCTTCAACCGCATAATTTGCATTAATAATGATGGCTGAGCCTTCATTATTTTCATATAAATCAGACATCAATTTTGGCTCATACGTATGCTTAAAAACTAAATTTAATTTATTTGTTTTGATATCAGCAAAATTTGCAGTTGCCACGTCTGTCCCTTTTTTCAGGGTTATTAATCCAGCATCTTTAAAAATAGTTAAAACACGACCATAATCTGAAATACTGTTAGATACTAAAACCGTACTTCCTTTCTTCAAATCAGTTAACTTTTTAACTTGTTTAGAATAGACACCGATTGGTTCAAGATGAACATTTCCAACACTTATTAAATCACCATTATTCTGTTTGTCCCAATTATCTAAAAATGGTTTATGTTGAAAATAATTAGCATCTAAATCACCAGATTCAGTCGCTTTATTAGGCATCACATAATCCTGAAAAACTTTAACTTTTAAATCGATACCTTCTTTTGCCAACATTGGTTTTACATGATCTAGAATTTCTGCATGGGGCATATTACTAGCACCAATTGTCAAAGTAGTCATTCCATTTGATTGTTTCCCGCATCCAGCTAATAAAAGAGTCAAAAATAGAAATGAAAAAATGAACTTTTTGTTTATTCTCATGAGGTTACCCCTTAATTATTTCGTTTATCGATTAATTTAGCTGAATGATCACCAATAAGTTGAAAAATGGCAACAATAATGATGATTGTGACCGTTGCAACTAGTGTAACAGTATTATTATTAGCACCATAACCTTCAATGAAAGCCCAATTTCCTAGCCCACCGGCACCAATCGTACCAGCCATTGCCGTGTACCCAATAATTGTAATTCCAGTAACTGTCGCCCCTGAAATAAGAGCTGGTAAACTTTCTCGTAATAGTACTTTCCAAATGATTTGTGCCTTGTTAGCACCCATTGCTTCAGCTGCTTCAATCACACCATAATCAATCTCACGAAAAGCAAGTTCCACCATTCGTGCATAAAATGGAGCCGCCGAGAGGATTAGAGCTGGCAATGCTGCAATCGGTCCAATAATAGAACCAACTAAAGCCTTAGTAAAAGGCAATAATAAGACAATTAAAATAATAAACGGAATTGAACGAAAAATGTTAACCATGGCTGAAACAATCCAATTAATTATTTTTACCCAGATACTTATTTTACCGGTCGTTTTTTGTTTTGTTTCAAATAAAATAAGACCTAAGATAATACCCAAAATTGTAACGGCTATTGTAGATATTAATGTCATACTGATTGTTTCCCAAGTATTTGACCAGAATTCATCCCAGTTAACAGCATTAAAGTTAAAATATGACGCCCAAGTATTAGTCCCCATAATGCAATACCTCCGTTTCTACTTTCATTTTTTGCAAGAATGGAACGGTTTGATCTAAACTTATTTTTGGACCAGTTAATTGAATATATAATGTTCCAATTGGGCCACCTTGAGTTTGATGAATGGAACCCTCAACGATATTAAAATCAACTTCTGGAATTTGTCTTAACATTTCAGAGATAATTGGCATTTGCGTCTGCGTACTGTGAAAGGTTAATTGAACAATCAACCCTTGTGGATAAGCTTCAATTAATTCATTTACAGCAAGTTCAGTATCATGTAGAGCTGGTGTGACCTCCTGATTAACGAATCGTTTTGTGACGTCTTGTTTCGGACGCTTAAAGACGTCTAAGACAAGTCCACTCTCCACTAATTTTCCAGATTCCATTACAGCAACGTGATCACATATCTTACGAACCACATGCATTTCATGAGTGATTAATACAATTGTTAATTTCAATTTATGATTAATTTGAAGTAATAAATCTAATATTTCATCTGTTGTTTGTGGATCTAGCGCACTTGTTGCTTCATCACAAATCAAAATTTCAGGATCATTCGCTAAAGCCCTAGCAATCCCAACTCGTTGCTTTTGTCCACCAGATAACTCAGAAGGATATGCATTTTCTTTACCTTTTAACCCAACTAATGTTGTTAATTCTTCAGCTTTGGACAACCGCTCAGTTTTACTTATTCCAGCAAGTTCAAGTGGAAACATGATGTTTTCCACAACCGTTCGTGACCAGAGTAAATTAAAATGTTGAAAAATCATGCCAATTTTTTGACGTTGCTTTCTCAATGTTCTACCCGATAAAGATGCGATTTTAGCGCCATTAACGTCAACTTCACCCGAAGTTGGTGTCTCTAATCCATTCAGCATTCTAATTAATGTACTTTTACCAGCACCTGAATATCCTACAATACCTAAGATGCTACCATCTTCCACCGAAAGATTCACATCAGAAACAGCGCTAACCTTACCACTTTTCGTGATAAACTCTTTTGATACATTTTTAAACTCAATCATGTTAATACCTCCTAATTTTTCTGCAAAAAAATAACCTCCCATCCCCCGTTTAATAAACGGAAGGACGAGAAGTTATAAACTTCACGTGTTACCACCTTGTTTTATTGTTACCTCACGATAACAATCTCATCAGGTACGGGTTTTAATATAACCGATACCTTTCCGCTGTATTGGGCGTACCCAAGGTAGATTAACATTGCTCATCTACCAAACGTTCCAAGACCATATTCAATTCCGTAATTTTGATCCCTTTTCAGCTACCAGGATTCTCTTAACTAATTACTAAAATTTACTCATCTTTTCAAAACGTCTTATCTGTATTTCTTATTGTAGTTGATTATAGCTAGATTAAAATTTAATGTCAACAGTTTTATTTATTTAACCATGTCTCTGTAAAAACATCTTCACTGAATCCGGTCGTTAATTTTGTTCCATCAGTTAATACCGGACGTTTCATTAACATCCCATCTGATGCTAAAATTTGACTTGATTGCTGAATTGTCATCGTTGGTCGTTTATCTTTTAGATTTAATTCACGATACTTATTTCCTTGTGTATTAAAAAAAGATATTGCTGGAAGACCAGACTCATTCAACCATTTTTCGATTAGACTCGCCTTTGGTGTTTCTTGGATAAGATCTATTATATGGTATTCAACCTCATTTTCGTCTAACCATTGTTTTGCTTTTCTACAAGTTGAACATTTAGGATACCAATAAAAATCAATCATCATCAAAACCTCCTAGTTTTAAAAAACAGTGATTCCATAATAGAATCACTGCCTTATCTTTTTATCAAAATCTTCGTCTTCGCTACTGAACATGTAACTCTTATGATGGTATCGCATTGACATAATTAAGCCAATTCCAATCATATTTCCTACTAAAGCAGACCCACCTTGACTGACAAATGGTAATGGAATACCTGTTAAAGGTAGTAACCCAATACTCATCCCAATGTTTTCAAAAACATGGAATAAAATCATCATAATGACCCCAGTAGATAAGTAAGCATAAAATTCATTCTTCGTATCAAAGGTTGCACGAACCATTCGATAAATGAGTAAGAAATAAATAAAGATTAAAATACAACCACCAATAAACCCAAAGTTTTCGCCGATAACAGAAAAAATCATATCAGATTCACGGACGGGAACATAAACATTTGACACGTTAAATCCCTTACCAGTCATTTGTCCTGATCCAATGGCTTTCATACTTTGCCATAATTGATATCCTGTTCCGGATGTATCTTTTGATGGATCTAACCAGTTATCAATTCGGTCAAATTGGTAGGCAGAAAAGCCAACTTTTTCTAGAATTGATCGACCAGTTGTTGAAATAACCATATATAATGCCGTTCCACCTACAACAGCCACCGTTCCAAATGCCGGTCCAATAATCTTCCAAGTGATACCTGAAACTAAAATGACACCACCTAAAATAGCAAAGAAAACGAGCATTGTTCCAAAATCATTTTGCAGTTTTAATAAAATAACTACTGGTAACGTCCATGCTATCATTTTGGCTAATAAAATAATATCTGTCCCAATTTTATGAGTTGGATAATCATTGTTATGTATCGTAACCACACGCGCCAACATTAATATAAATGCTGGCTTCATAACTTCTGATGGTTGGAACGTTAACGAACCAACTAATGGTATCCAACTTTTAGCACCTGTGTTTATATATAAAGGTCGACTATATACGACTAAAACAATCATCAATAAAAACAGGCCAATAAAATACCCTATCGGTGCGACTCGCCATAATTGTTCTGAGTCAAATTGCATAATAACGACAATTGCAATGACACCAATAGCGTACCACATTAACTGTGAAACCATTTGGCTAACAATTGAGGTCGCACTAGTATCATGGGATGCTGATACGTAAATTGAGGCAAGCCCAATAATTGCCAAGACTAAAACGGCAAAAATAATACCATAATCAATTCTTGACTCACTATCGACCTCATCTTTTCTACTACTCATAGAATTCCCCTCCACACTATGTCACTTATTTCGTTAAATTTTTGAATAGGCTAAAATTTAATAATTGACTAATTAACCGCGATGTAAGTGAAAATCGCGCAATAAAGTATCAATACCTTCATCACGAGTTTTAGCTTTGAATATCTCACCGTTACTTAATGTTGCAACAAATTTTGTATCTTGTTGAATGACTGTACCAATTTCAATACCGCCAACGGTTAATGAAACTGCATCCTCACCATTAATTTTAATATCATTTTCTGCTACTTCAATCTCTTTTTCTTTTTTAGACATGCTTTTCTTCTCCTTTAGGGTTCTTATTTCTTCGTACGGTAAAGTAATCAGGTACGGGATCGTATCCGCCTCTGACAAAAGGATGGCATCGTAAAATCCTACCGATACCCATAATAATACCTTTTGCACCGTGTTTTTGAATTGCCTTAATCATATAGTTTGAACATGTTGGATAGTACCGGCAACTAGGTGGAAACATCGGTGAAATAAATTTTTGATAAAACTTGATTGGTGCAAGCATTAAGTTTTGCATAAATAAATGACACCTCCTATATGAAAAGGTCCATCAACAGATTGCCCCGTTAATAGACCTCCCTTAATAACCAGTATCACAGTTGTTATCTACCTTGTTTTTCAATATGATCTAACAAGAATCCAGTTCCTTTTGCGACATCATCCAATGGTGTTTCTGACACCATAACAGGAATATCTAAGTTCGATGACATTAATAAATCAACACCATCTAATAATGCACCGCCACCTGTTAAAATAATCCCAGTATCAATAATATCTGATGCTAATTCTGGTGGTGTTTGTTCAAGAACTTCTTTAGTTGCTGCAACGATTGCTTGCATTGTATCATGAGTTGCTTCTTCAATCTCAGCAGAGCTAAGCACAACTGTCTTTGGTAAACCAGTAACAACATCTCGTCCACGAATTTCCATTTCTAATGCACGATTGTCTGGGTAAACTGTCCCAATTTCAATTTTAGCTTTTTCAGCTGTACGTTCACCGATTTGAAGGTTATGTTTTTGCTTAACAAAATTGATAACATCACTATTCAATTGATCACCAGCAACACGTAATGAACGGCTTGCTACAATATCGCCTAATGAAATAACGGCAACATCACTTGTACCACCACCAATATCAATCACTAAACTACCACGGGGTTGATAAATATCCAACCCAGCACCAATAGCTGCAACTTTAGGTTCTTCAGCAAGATAAACCTTGCCACCACCAGCTTTTTCAGCAGCTTGAATAATTGCTTTTTGTTCAATTGATGTGATATTTGTTGGGCAACAAATCAAAATACTTGGTTTTGATAAAAAGCCGCTCACATTTAATTTTTTAATAAAGTAAGTTAACATTTGTTCTGTAATATCAAAATCAGCAATGACACCATTTTTCATAGGTCTGATAGCTCTAATACTACCAGGTGTTCTACCAACCATTTTATATGCTTCTGATCCAACTGCTAATACACGACCTGATTTTGTGTCAATTGCAACAACAGATGGTTCATTTAAGACGATTCCTTTATTTTGTACGTTAATTAATACATTTGCGGTTCCTAAATCAATACCAATATCTTTAGCCATTATGCTTCTCCTCTCGGCACTTAAAACTTACACTAATGTAAGCATTATACCATATACCTATACAATAAAAAAATGTCCAAAATGGACATTTCTTCTATTTTACTTCATTTTCTGTCTTAATAATTATATCTTGTGTATCATCATTGATACGTTTAATTTCAGCACCCAAAGCTTCTAACTTTTGATGGAAATGATAGTAGCCTCGATCAAGATATTCAAGATGTGTAACTTGTGTATAACCACGAGCTACTAATCCTGCTAGCACAAGTGCTGCAGCAGCTCTTAAGTCTGTAGCAGCAACTTCTGCACCATTGAAGTCAGTTGGACCATACATGACAACTGAGTTGCCTTCAATCTTAAATTTTGCATTCATACGTCGTAATTCTTCAAGATGCATAAAACGATTTTCGAATACCGTCTCTGTTAAAATACTTGTACCATCTGCCATTAATTGAAGGACAGTCATTTGAGGCTGCATATCAGTTGGGTACCCTGGATGAGGCAATGTTTTAACTGTAGTTGGTTTAATTTTTTCTGTTCCAATTACTCGGATACCATTGTCTTCTTGGATAACGTCAATGCCCATTTCTTCTAATTTAGAAATTAATGGTTTATTGTGTTCCGCAATAGCCTCTTCGATTAAAACATTACCTTGAGTCATTGCTGCAGCAACCATGAATGTCCCTGCTTCAATCCGATCTTGGACAACTGCATGATCAGCGCCATGTAATGCCTTAACACCATGAATGCGAATTGTTTCGGTACCAGCACCTTGTACTTTAGCACCCATTTTATTTAAAATATTAGCTAAATCAACAATTTCTGGTTCTCTTGCAACATTTTCAATCACAGTTGTACCAGTAGCTAATGTTGCAGCCATCATAATATTCTGAGTTGCACCTACACTTGGAAAATCAAGATAAATGTTGGCACCCTTTAATTCATCTACAGTTGCTTCTATATAACCATCGAATTGTTCAATATGCGCACCCATTGCTTCAAAACCTTTTAAATGCAAATCAATTGGGCGAGAACCTATTGCACACCCACCAGGCATTGCAATCTTCGCATGTTTAAGTCGTGCCAAAAGTGGTCCCATTACAACAATAGAAGCACGCATTTTTGAAACATATTCAAATGGTGCTTCTGGTGATAATTCTTTAGTCGCACTCATTTTAACTTCATTAGTTTCTTCATTAAAGTCAACGTCTAAATTTAAAAAACGTAGTACGTTATTCATTGTAAAGACATCTGACAAAACTGGTACATTTGACAGTGTATTTTCACCACTACTTGCTAAAATTCCGGCTGCTAGAATTGGCAATACTGCATTCTTTGCGCCTTCTATATGCACTGTTCCATTGAGTGAGTTTCCACCCTTGACGATTATTTTTTCCACAAGTTATTCCCCCGTTATTATTTAACTAAAAAAACTAAATTACGAACATTATCAATAAAATTTAAGAAAAAGGCACTGCTTGTATATCCTAATAAAATAGCCAATAAGACAATTAAAACTTTGATTCTTTGTTGGCTACTTTGTGGGAAAAACCTGTCTATTCGTAACCCTTGAATTGCCCAAAAAGCAATTCCAATAAACATTAGATGACTCATTAAAGTAACTAGCGATTGGATTCCCACAGTATTCATCAAAACACTCCTAAAATTTATTCGTCATAAGCATAGCATATTTTGTACCACTTGTCGCTAATATTTGTAACAAAAATGAAATATTTAATATGTATATACAAAAAAAGGTACTGAATAAATCCAGCACCCACTTTTGTATTAATGTTTAGAGATATTAATTCGATTGATTGCACGTCTAAGTGCAATTTCAGATCTTTTAAGTTCATCAACATTATGTGTTTGTTTTGCAGTAGAAATCATCTGCTCAGCTCTTTTTTTAGCAGCCTGTGCACGATTTTCATCAATATCTTCTTGGCATTCTGCTGCATTTGCAACAACCGTTGCGACATTTTTTGAAAATTCAATGAATCCACCACTTACGGCAATTTCATCTTCTTCATTATCATTTACCTTAACCCTGACAGCATCAATATCAAGAGAAGCAATAACTGGAATATGATTGGGTAAAATACCCATTTCCCCGCTGGGTGTTTTAACAATAATCATTTTAGCATTATTGTCATAAACACTACCATCAGGAGTGACGATACTAACGGTCAAAACTGAATCTTCAGCCATCTGTTATTACCCCCTATTTTGCCATTTTATTTGCTGCTTCAATAACATCTTCGATTGGGCCGACACCATTGAAAGCATCTTCAGGAAGTGAATCATATTTACCATCAAGAATATCTTTAAATCCTTGAACTGTTTCAGCAATTGGTACATATGATCCAGGTTTTCCTGTGAATTGTTCGGCAACATTAAAGTTTTGTGAAAGGAAGAATTGGATGCGACGCGCACGTGCTACAATTACTTTTTCATCATCAGATAATTCATCCATACCTAAAATAGAAATAATATCTTGTAATTCACGATAACGTTGTAACGTATGTTGAACTTCCGTAGCAACACGATAATGTTCTTCTCCAACAATTTCAGGTGTCAAAGCACTTGAAGTTGAAGCCAAAGGATCAACAGCTGGGTAAATACCTTGTTGCGTTAAGCTACGTTCCAAGTTAGTTGTTGCATCCAAATGGGCGAACGTCGTTGCAGGAGCAGGATCAGTATAATCATCAGCTGGAACATAAACTGCTTGAATTGATGTAACTGAACCTTTTTTAGTTGACGTGATACGTTCTTGCAATTGACCCATTTCAGTAGCTAATGTTGGTTGATAACCTACGGCTGAAGGAATACGGCCTAATAAGGCTGAAACTTCAGAACCAGCTTGTGTAAAGCGGAAAATATTATCAATAAACAATAGCACATCTTGTCCTTTTTCATCACGGAAATATTCCGCAATTGTAAGACCAGTCAATGCAACACGCATACGGGCACCAGGCGGCTCGTTCATCTGACCAAACACCATGGCTGTCTTCTCTAACACGCCGGATTCTTTCATTTCAAAGTAAAGGTCATTACCTTCACGAGTACGTTCACCAACACCGGTAAACACTGAAATACCATTATGTTCTTGAGCAATATTATGAATTAATTCTTGAATTAAAACAGTTTTACCAACACCGGCACCACCGAATAATCCAATTTTACCACCTTTAATATAAGGGGCTAACAAGTCAATAACTTTAATTCCTGTTTCAAGAACCTCAGTACTTGCACTTAATTCATCATATTTAGGAGCATCTTTATGGATGCTACTGCGCTCTGCATCTTTATTAAATTCAGGACCACCATCAATGGTATCTCCTAAAACGTTAAACACTCGACCAAGAGTATCTTCACCAACAGGGACAGAAATTGAAGCACCTGTGTCTTCAACAACTGTTCCACGTTGCAAGCCATCCGTAGAATCCATGGCGATTGTTCTCATAACTCCGTCACCTAATTCAAGCGTAACTTCGATAATTAGAGCAGTTCCATCTTCACGTGTAACTTTTAACGCATTATTGATATCTGGTAAGGTTTCGTTTAAAGAGAATTGTACATCGACGACGGGCCCGATAACTTGAACAACTTTACCGAGACTCATCTTCTGTATTTCCTCCTGTCATTTTACTCTAAAGCAGCTGTTGCACCAGTAATTTCTGTAATTTCTGTTGTAATAGCACTTTGACGTGCACGATTATACTTTAATTCTAATGATGCAATAATATCTTTAGCATTATCTGTCGCAGATTTCATTGCTGTAGAACTTGAAGCATGTTCAGCTGTTTTAGCATCTAAAATCGCACCATATACTAAGCTTTCAGCAAACTGAGGTAGAACAACTTCAAGAATTGCGTCTCCTGAAGGTTCCATATCATAATCTTCATTCCCCATCACATTAGACGTTTCAATACCTTCTGCATCTGTATCCATATTCACTTCTGAAATAGGAAGCATTTGTTCAGAATGAAAGTCCGATTGTAAACTATTAACGAAATGATTATAACAAACAAATAATTCATCATAAACTTCACTGTTATACATTGTTACTACTGATTTAACGATTTCACGAACCTCAATAAACGTTGGAATATCACTTACACCACGGTATTCGTAGGCAACCTCATATCCTCTATTTTTAAAGAAGTCAGCACCAGTACCACCAACAGCAATAATAACAGCATTATCTACAGTATGGCCATTTTGCTTCATCAAATCTAATGTTTGTTTAATTACGTTACTATTGTAACTACCAACTAAACCACGATCAGAAGTAATAATTAAATAACCACTTTTTTTAACAGGTCTCTTTTGTAACATATCAAAACCTGAAAATTTTGAACTATCATTCTCAGATGATTGCTTTGATTTTCCAGCTTTAGCATCTAAAAGGTGAGATTGGGCAAGATGGGTAATGACACTTCTAATTTTAGAAGCATATATCTGATAACTTTGAGTATGACGCTGAATTTGGCTTAACTTAGCAGTCGAAACAACTTGCATTGCGCCAGTTATTTGTCCCGTTTTCTTAGTTGAAACGATTCGACGCTTTACTTCCATTAATGAAGCACCCATTAATTCTCACCATCTTTCATTTACTTTTAGTTTACGCTTTTTCAGGAGTTACTTGGAAACCTTCTGAAAAGTCTTTGATTGCAGCATCAAATTTATCTTCGTCAGGTAAATTACCTGTTTCTTTGATGTGATTTAAAAGATCACTATGATTATTATCAAAGAAATCAAAAATTTCACCTTCAAAACGAAGAATATCATCAACAGGAACTGAATCCAAGAATCCATGTGTTAATGCATATAAAATTAAAACTTGTTTTTCAACAACTAATGGCTTGTGTAATGGTTGTTTAAGTACTTCAACCGTACGATGTCCACGATTTAATTTAGCTTGTGTTGCGGCATCTAAATCAGAACCAAATTGAGAAAATGATTCTAATTCTCGGAATGATGCAAGAGCCAAACGAAGGCTTCCGGCAACTTTCTTCATTGCTTTAATTTGAGCTGACCCACCAACACGAGAAACTGATGTACCAGCATCAATAGCTGGACGAGTACCTGAATAGAATAAATCACTATCCAAGAAAATTTGACCATCAGTAATCGAAATTACGTTAGTAGGAATATATGCAGAAACATCACCAGCCTGTGTTTCGATAAATGGAAGAGCAGTCATTGAACCACCACCCAATTCATCACTTAACTTAGCTGCACGTTCAAGTAAACGTGAATGTAAGTAGAAAACATCACCAGGATAAGCTTCACGACCCGGCGGACGTCTCAAAATTAATGACAGTTCACGGTAAGCCGTTGCTTGTTTTGATAAATCATCAAATACAATCAAGACATGTTTACCGTTATACATGAATTCTTCACCCATTGCTGAACCAGTATATGGAGCTAACCATAATAATGGTGCGGGAGAAGCAGGACCAGCACTAACGACAATTGTGTAGTCCATTGCGCCTAATCGACGTAACGTTTCCACTTGTGCGCTAACAGTTGATTCTTTTTGTCCAATAGCAACATAGATACAAATCATGTCTTGATCTTTTTGATTTAAAATCGTATCAATAGCAACTGATGTTTTACCAGTCTTACGATCACCAATAATCAATTCACGTTGTCCACGGCCAATTGGAACTAAAGCATCAATAGCTTTAAGTCCAGTTTGTAAAGGTTGATCAACTGACTTACGATCCATAACTCCTGGAGCCTTTTTTTCGACTGGACGAGTTTTGTTTGTCTTAAGATCACCTTTACCATCGATGGGTTGGCCTAAAGGATTAACAACACGTCCGATAAGTTCTTCACCAACAGGAACTTCCATGATTCTACCCGTACGTTTGACAACGTCGCCTTCACGGATACCTTCATAGCCACCTAAAATAACGATACCAACATCGTTTGTTTCTAGATTTTGAGCCATACCATAAGTACCGTCAGAAAATTCTAACAATTCTCCTGATAAAGCGTTATCCAAACCGTGTGCACGAGCAATACCATCACCAACATAAGTAACGGTACCTACTTCATCAACGATAAGTTCGTCTTTATATTGTTCCAATTGTTCTTTAATTAAAGCACTGATTTCTTCAGCTTTAATGCTCATACAAGGTTCACCTCTTAACTACTTTAATATGTTACTCCGCTAATAATCGTTTTACTTTGTTGATTTTTGATGAAATTGATCCATCAAAAATCTGATTATTGGCTTCAATAATAACGCCACCAATAATTTTTTCATCAATAATATTGTTAAATACTATCTTATTTGCACCGATTCTTTCTGCAAACTTACTTGATAATTTCGTTAATTGACTATCATCAAGCTCAATTGCAGTTGTAACGGTTGCATGTACAATTTTTTCTTTAACATCGCATAATCGTTCGAATTCTTCAATTATTCCAACCATATCACCCATTCGACCATAATCAAAGACCATTTGGATAACGTTTGCAATAATTGGAGATGCATCTTTGAGTAAGACCTTAACAAGGTCTTGCTTTTCTAACAAATTAAGACGTGCATCAACAAGCACTTCACTCAATTGTGGATTAGCAAGAAAAACTTGTCTAACTTCCTCTAATTCTTCAGAAAAGGCAACAATATTACCTTGTTCATCAGCAATTTCAAAGATGGCTTCACCGTAACGATTGGCAACGGTTGCCTTATCTAATTTCATTTTACTTTACCAACCCTTCAATATAAGAATTGATTAAGTTTTTTTGATCATTCTCATTTAATTCTTTTTGAATAATCTTAGAAGCAATTTCAATAGATAATTCAGCGACATCACTTTGAACGCTACTCAATACTTCTTGGCGTTCTTGTTCAATATCTTTAACAGCATTTTGTTTCAACGTCGTTGCTTCATCTTGAGCTCCAGAAACGATATCATCATGTTGCTTTTTACCGTTATCTTTTGCACGACTAACAATTTCAGATGCTTCTTGACGTGAATTATCTAATTGGTCTTGTCGTTCAGTTGCCAAAATATCGGCTTTTTTTCTTGAATCTTCAGCAGAATCTAAATCATTTGCAATTTTATCTGCACGGTCACTCATCATTTTTGTGACAGGACCCCATGCAAAGTGTTTGATGATTAACATCAAAATAACAAACGAAATAATATAGAATAAGAAATCACCAGTTTGAAAATTACCAACTGCACCGAAAACTAAATCTGAAAACATCTATTGACACCTCCTTTTTAAAATTAATATATTTCGTTGTATCAACGAAGAATCAAACTTAATTTCAAAAATTATTTAGCCATCAATAAGAATGAAATAACGATAGCAATAATAGGAACGGCTTCAATCAAACCAACACCAATAAACATTGTTGAACGTAATTGACCAGATAATTCTGGTTGGCGAGCCATACCTTCGATTGTTTTAGAAATAACTAAACCATTACCAATACCTGTTGCGACAGCGGCTAAACCAGCTGCAATACCTGCTGCTAATAATCCCATAATAATTGTTTCCTCCTTAGATATCTTGTTTTATTCTTTTTGTACTTTTCCACCGATATAAACCATTGACAATGTTACGAATACGTAAGCTTGGATACTTCCGATAAACAGAGAGAATCCTTGCCAGATCATTTCAACTGGTAAAGCCACGATAGTCATTAATGGGCCCATAGAAACTGCACCACCAATTAACGTTAATAATACTTCCCCAGCGTAAATGTTTCCGTACAAACGAAGAGCTAATGTTAGCAAATTTGTAAATTCTTCAATCAAGTTAATAGGTAAAAGAAATGCAACTGGACTCAAATAGGAATTTTTAATATATCCCTTAAATCCGAATTGAATAACACCCATAAAATGTGATAATAGCAGAATCAAAAATGCAAACGTTAGTGTCGTTAGCGGACTCGACGTTGGACTTTTAATCAACGTCTTGTCGCCAAAACCTATTTGTAAAAATAAACCCATTTGGTTAGATACAAAGATAAATAAGAATAACGTAAATGCTAATAAATTAAACTTCTTACCTTCTTTTCCTGGCATTGCGCTTTTAACAATCCCATTGGTGAAATCAATGAGCCATTCCAAAACATTTTGTCTACCAGTCGGTTTCATGGTCAGTCTTCTCGATAATACAATAGCTATCATCGCGACAATCACACATGCAAGTAAACCGGAAACGACATTCGTAATATTGAAAGGTAGGCCATAAAAATTCACAACGAAAGCATCTCCATCCACAGAATTTCACCTCTTTCCAAACTTTTATTTGACCGTATAAAACGGTATAAATTAAAGAGAATAACTTTATAAATATTCTCCAATTACAAAAGAAATCATACCACCAATTGAAATAAAATACAAAAGAAATTCTGACTTATTTTGAGTTTTTTTTCACATTAAAAAAAATGACACCTAGACGGCTTACGCATAAGCATTCTAAGGGCCATTCATTTAATTTATTTCGTACCAAACAATCGATCACCTGCATCGCCCAAACCTGGGACAATGTAGCCATCTTCATTCAAGTGATCATCAAGTGCTGCTGTATAAATATCAATATCAGGATGTTTTTCACGTAAAGCTGCAACACCTTCTGGAGCCGCAACAAGACAAACAAACTTAATTGTCTTTGCGCCGCGCTTCTTCAATGCATCAACTGCCATAATAGCAGAACCACCAGTAGCAAGCATTGGGTCTACTACAAGAAGATCACGACTAGCAATATCTTCAGGCATTTTTACAAAATATTCTGTTGGTTGGAATGTTGTTTCATCACGGTACATACCAATATGTCCAACTTTAGCTGCTGGTAATAATTCCAAAATACCATCAACCATCCCTAAACCAGCTCTTAAAATAGGAATAATAGCAATTTTCTTACCAGCCAATGTTTTTTGTGTTGTTTTACCCATAGGTGTTTCAACGATAACATCTTCTAAAGCAAAATCGCGAGAAACATCATATACCATTAGTTCAGCAATTTCATTAACAACTTCTCTAAATTCTTTTGTACCACAGTTCTTATCACGTATAATCGTTAATTTGTGTTGAATTAACGGATGGTCCATCACTTGAAATTTGCCCATTACGAAACACTCCCTTAAATTTAGTCTATTCTATTTTAGCGAATTATTACCTAAAATACTAGTCTTAAACGTATTTAATTTGTGAAATAGGATGCTTTTTAGATAATGCTAAAACTTGCGAACCAATTTCGGCTAATTTATCGTCATCATCGTGAAATTGAATTGCGTATAGAATTAGAATTGCAATCACTTTTACGTCTTCGCTGTCAAACCCACGAGTAGAAATTGCTGGCGTTCCAATTCGAATTCCAGACGTTTTAAATGGGCTCAATGATTCATTTGGAATTGTATTTTTATTCACAGTAATATGAACACGATCTAATAAGTTTTGAACTTCTTTTCCATTTAACCCAGAAGGTGTTACATCTAAGTTCATTAAGTGATTATCAGTTCCACCAGAAATAACTCTCACTAAATCTGACTGTGCAAATACGCCAGCCATTGCTTGTGAATTCTGAACAACTTGATACATATACGCCGTAAATGCTGGTTGCGCTGCCTCATAGAATGCTGCCGCTTTCCCAGCAATTACGTGTTCAAGTGGGCCACCCTGTGTACCAGGGAAAACTGCCGAGTTTAGTTTTTTAGCATATTTTTCTTTAGCAAGAATCATTCCACCACGAGGGCCACGTAACGTTTTATGCGTTGTTGTCGTAACAACATCAGCTACATCTACGGGATTTGGATGCAGTCCAGTAGCTACAAGACCAGCAATATGAGCCATATCTACCATTAAATAGGCGCCAACTTCATCAGCGATTGCTCTAAATTTTGTAAAGTCGATCATTCGACTATAAGCTGAGGCTCCAGCAATAATCATTTTAGGTTTTTCTTTAAGTGCTATCTCTCGAATAGCATCATAATTTAAACGTTCTGTTTTAGAATCAACACCATAACTAACAAAATTGTACAATTCACCTGAGAAATTTACTGGTGAACCATGCGTTAAATGTCCACCATCGTTTAATTTCATTCCTAAAATCTTATCTTGAGGTTCTAAAAATGCCTGGTAAACGGCCATATTAGCTTGTGAACCAGAATGTGGTTGTACATTGGCATATTCAGCATGGAATAGTGCCTTAGCACGATCAATAGCTAATTGTTCAACTACATCAATATACTCACAACCACCGTAGTAACGCTTATTAGGATACCCTTCAGCATACTTATTGGTTAACACGCTACCTTGTGCAGCACGTACAGCATCAGAAACGATATTTTCAGACGCAATTAATTCAATATTGTCCTCTTGGCGTTTTTCTTCATGAGCGATTGCATCCCACAATTCTTTATCCTGTTGTTTATATTTCACTTTTTCAGCATCCATAAGTTCAACAATATTTTGGCTACTTGCTGCTTTTTCAAGACGGTTCATGTAAGCAACACCCAATCCCTTTTTATCAAACCCTTCAACTAAAATCATTTGAACATTAGGGTTGTCATCGAAGTAGCGTAAACCGTCAAAAAGTGATTGGCTTGCTGATTCAATTGTTTTTCCTAAAGAAGAATAGCCACTATTCTTAGGTATCTGATCCGTATCAATTTGACCTTCTTTTGCCATTAATCCGATTGCAATATCTTGTTTAGCGACCCAGTCTAAAATATCTGACCAATTTTGTGTTGAATCAACAATCACAACTTGTGCTCTTGGTGCATAATGTCGATACTTCATCCCAGGTGCTTTTGGCGTTTCTCCTTCGGCAACTTCATGTGTATCATCACTAACGTGTCCAATTACATCCTCAATTTGTGACTGAGTAACTGCTCCAGGTCTCAAAATTGTTGGTTCATCTGTACTCATGTCTAAGACAGTTGACTCCACCCCTACTTTTGTTTGCCCATCATCAATGATACCAGCAATTTTACCATTCAAATCATGAGCAACATGTTCTGCCATTGTTGGACTAGGTTTACCTGAAGTATTAGCTGAAGGGCCAACAATTGGAACGCCCGACTTAATAATAAAATCTAATGTAACTTTGTTATCTGGCATTCTAAAGGCTGCAGTTTCTAAACCGCCTGTAACAGTCTTTGAAAGAGCTCCTGCTTTTAATTTAAGGATAAGCGTCAATGAACCCGGCCAAAATGTTTTAATTAACTTTTCCACATTGGCAGTAAGTGGTTGTGCATATTCCCGAACTGTCTCTACATCGGCAACGTGTACGATTAGTGGATTATCACTTGGTCGACCTTTTGCAGCATACACTTGTTTGACTGCCTCTTCATTTGTCGCATCGGCACCCAATCCGTACACTGTTTCAGTTGGGAATGCGATCAATTGTCCTTGCTTTAATAACTCTGCAGCAGTTTCTATTTCATTAGGTTGATAAATAATTGTTTCCATTAACTCAACACCCCTTTTATAATTTTGCGTGAATCATTCTTTGATTATCAAAACTATCTTTTTTTCCTTCTATTAAAACTGCATTTTCAAATGCGTTTGTTAACATCTTTATCACGGCGTTTTCTTGTTGATACCCTATTTCAAAGAAAATATCTCTTGGTTTTTGCGTGAAGCGAGCCACCTCTTCTATCATTCTTCGATACAAGATTAGACCATTTTCAGCTGCAAATAATGCGA
Organism: Dellaglioa sp. CoH-55-MRSF-8; assembly: GCF_056782195.1. Next base: position 7,995 of record NZ_JBXAYH010000004.1, on the reverse strand, counting down.
CTTGCGGTTCATGTTCAATCACACTTTTATCCATCACATCTCGCTCATTTTCGGCAATGTATGGTGGATTAGACACGATGACATCCACTTTCAATTCATGAATAGGTTCTGTTAAATCTCCAATCAAAAATGTTACATCAACTTGCTGTGCTTGTGCATTTTTTTTGGCAACCGTAATTGCTTCTTTAGAAATATCACTTGCAAAGATTTGCCAATTTGGTCGCTGTTGTTTTAAAGCAATCGCAATTGCTCCAGAACCGGTTCCAATATCAGCAATTACCAACTTCTCATTAGCAGGCAATGTCTCCAACATCCATTCTACCAATTCTTCCGTCTCAGGTCTCGGAATAAGGGTTGCTTCGGTCACTTTCAATTGCATACCAAAAAAGTAGGCATGACCAATAATGTATTGTGCCGGCATTCCATCACAAAATTGCTGAATATCTATCTGATATTGTTGCCACTCATTTTTTGGCATTTTTGTTTGATAATTCATTAATAAATCAGTCGTTGACCAGCTTAGTCGCTCTAATAATAACCACTGACCACTTTCAACTTCTAACTTATGTTCCTCTATACACAAAGAAGCCCATTTCAAGGCTTCATAGTAGGTTGGATTAGTCATTTTCTTGCAACTTTTCCATTTTTTGTGTTTGATCATATAAAATCAATGAATCGATTACTTCTTCAAGTTCACCATTCATAACACGATCTAATTTATTCAATGATAATCCAATTCGATGATCAGTCACACGATTTTGAGGGAAATTATAAGTTCTAATTCGTTCTGAACGGTCCCCTGATCCAACAGCTGATTTTCTATTTTCATTGTAAGCACTTTGTTCTTGTTGTGAATAGAAATCATAAACTCGAGCCTTCAAAATTTTCATAGCTTTTTCACGATTTTGTTGTTGTGAACGTTCATCTTGCATAGCTACAACAATGTTTGTTGGTAAATGGGTCATTCGGACAGCAGATGATGTCTTATTAACATGTTGTCCACCGGCACCAGAAGAACGATAAACATCCGTTCTAATATCTTTTGCATCAATTTCAATTTCAACATCTTCTGCTTCAGGCATAACACCTACTGTTGCAGTAGAAGTATGCACACGTCCAGCTGATTCTGTTGATGGAATTCGTTGAACTCGATGTGCACCACTTTCATATTTCAGCTTAGAAAAGACACTATCACCATTAATCAACAGGACAATTTCTTTAAAACCACCGACTTCAGTCACATTTTTATCCACAATTTCAACAGTCCAACCTTGCTTCTCAGCGTATTTAGAATACATTGAGAATAAATCTGCAGCAAATAAACTAGCTTCATCCCCACCGGCAGCGCCGTGAATTTCCATGATAATATTTTTATCATCATTAGGATCCTTAGGAATTAATAGTACCTTAATTTCTTCTTCTAAAGCTGCTTTTGCTTTCTTTGCGTCAGATAATTCTTCTTTAGCCATTTCAGCCATTTCAGAATCTAAATTTTCGCCTAGCATTTCTTCAGCATCTGCAAGTTCTTGAACAACAACTTTATATTGGCGATATTTCTCAACTGTTTCGCGGATACTTGCCATTTCTTTTGATAATTCCATAAACCGATTATTATTTGAAATAATCTCAGGATCAGACAATAATTCGCCTAATTCTTCATAGCGATCATCAACTGATTGTAATTGATCATACATTTCATCCATTTTATATTGTCTCCTCTTAATTCTTTATCTTTCTAGTCTATCTGATTATTGTAATTGTGTCATCAACGGATTGTTATAATGTTTACGACATACTGGATAATAATCTTCATTACCACCTATTAAAATTTGTTCGCCAGCATATACAGGTTTACCATCATGAATACGTAAATTCATGATGGCCTTTTTATGACAAAACCAGCAAATTGTTTTCATTTCTTCAATCTTGTCAGCATATAATAATAAATATTTTGATCCTTCAAACAATTCGTTTTTAAAATCATTCTTTAACCCAAAAGCCATAACTGGAATATTTAATTCATCCACAATTTTAGCTAATTGAATAATATGTGCTTGTTTTAGAAATTGTGATTCGTCTATTAAAACACAAGCAGCATTTGAATTAGTCTGTTGAACTAAATCAAAGACATTTGTTTCTTCAAAAATAGGTGTCGCCTCACGTTTCAATCCAATTCGACTTGAAACAAATCCAACACCATCCCTGTCATCCACACCACTTGTTAAAATAATAACTGATTTATTTTGTTCTTCATAATTATGCGCAACTTTTAAGATTTCAATTGTCTTACCACTATTCATTGCACCGTATTTAAAAAATAATTGCGCCATAATAAACCTCTTCTGTTTTTCAGATTTCCGTCTTTAAGTATATCCGATTTAAGCTTGGATTTCATTAAATAAAAATTTTTTCTTAATATTAGGCATTTTATATGTAGAATTTTGTAATTATGCTATTATAGACATAATATAAATTCAGTAAAGTAGGCTATGACGTGGATTCTATCCTATGTAGTCAATTTTCTGTAAACGGAGGATATTTTAATGACGATAAAAAGCTCAATAGCAACTGTCGCAGGGAAATCATCATATTGGTTTTTGCACACCTTTCTAAAAGGTGGTAGCTCTCTACCCGGCAAAATAACTGCCGCGTTAGATCCAGAAATTTTAAAAACATTAGGTGCTAATTATGACGTTATTGTCATCACTGGAACCAACGGTAAAACCTTAACAACCGCCTTAACAGTTAAGGTTTTAGGTGCTAAATATGACCATATCTTAACAAACTCTGCTGGATCAAATATGGAACAAGGTATTATCACAGCATTTCTAACGGATAAGCGCAAAAAAAATGAGCGTCCTCTTGCTGTTCTTGAGGTTGATGAAGCAAATGTCATTAAAGTAACCCAATACATCACGCCTAAAGCATTTGTTCTAACAAATATTTTCCGTGATCAAATGGACCGCTACGGTGAAATTTATACAACTTACAAAAAAATTATTGATGGGATTAAATTAGCACCCAATGCAACAATTATTGCAAATGGTGATGCACCCATTTTCCATTCAATTGAATTACCAAATCCTTTTGTTTTCTACGGTTTTAATCATGAAGAGGAAACAGAAAGTTTAGCACCTACGAATACTGATGGGATTCTTTGTCCAGTTTGTCAACATATCTTACATTATAAAACCCGTACGTATGCTAATCTCGGGAAATATTATTGTCCAAACTGTCATTTTAGTCGTCCAAAATTAGACTACCAATTAACATCACTTTTAGAACAAACACCCACATCATCTCACTTTATAGTTGATGGACAACCCATGGAAATTCATGTCGGCGGTTTATATAACATCTACAACGCCCTTGCTGCTTATGCAGTTGGTCGTGTCTTCAATGTTGGTCCTGCAACAATTAGTAATACATTAAGTGAAGACGATGAGCAAGTCTTTGGTCGACAAGAAGTCATCCATGTTGAAGACAAAGACATTACCTTAGTTTTAGTTAAAAATCCAGTTGGCCTCGATCAGGTACTAGATATGATTGCAACAGATACAGAACCATTCTCGTTGGCCTTCTTATTAAATGCAAATTACGCAGATGGTATTGATACCAGTTGGATTTGGGATGGGAATTTCGAACAATTAACACAAATGAACATTCCTCAATTCATGACGGGTGGTGAACGTTATAAAGATGTTTCATTCCGTTTTAAGGTCGCTGGTGTCAAAGATGAACAATTAATTAAAGAACCTGACATTGCTAAAGTTATCGAACAACTTAAAACCTTCCCCACAAAACATATTTACGTTTTAGCCACTTATACAGCTGTTTTACAGTTACGTAAATCACTCGCTAATGATGGTTATATCAAGGAGGGCATGTAATAATGGCAAAATATCATTTAAACGTCGCCCATTTATATGGTGACTTATTAAATACTTATGGTGATGTTGGTAACCTATTGGTGTTAGAATATTATGCCAAGCAAATGGATACTGACTTACAAACTGAAGTCATCAGTTTAGATCAACCTTTTGACAAAGATCATTTTGACTTAACTTTCTTTGGTGGTGGACAAGATTTCGAACAAAAAATTGTCTCAAAAGATATTCAAGACAAAAAAGAGGCCTTAACCGACTATATTGAAGATAACGGTCCCCTCCTCGCAATTTGTGGCGGTTACCAATTACTTGGTCAATATTATGTCGGTGCTGATGGTGAAAAAATTCCTGGCATTGGTGCAATGAGTCATTATACAGAGACACAAGATGACAATCGTTTTATCGGAGATATTACGATTCAAAATGAAGATACCGGTGAAACTTACCATGGTTTTGAAAATCATAACGGGATGACCTTCCTCGGTAAAGATGAACGACCACTTGGTAAAGTGTTAAAAGGTAAAGGTAATAATGGTAGTGATGCTTCAGAAGGTGTCATTTACAAAAACGTTTTTGGTTCATATTTCCATGGCCCAATCTTAACAAGAAATGGTGAATTAGCTAAACGTCTACTACTGCTTGCGTTGCATCGTAAATATCCAGATGTTGATTTTAGTCAACAAGAAGCACTCGTTATCGAACCAACATTTTAGTAAAAAAATAAAGATTCAAACAATAGTATATTATTGTTTGAATCTTTATTTTTTTATGCTTTTTCTCCAGGTTCTGATGCAATAATTTGCATATCACCTGTAATTGTCCATTCTTTAACTTCGTTTGGTAAAATAAAATGCATACCCATTTTTAAATCATATATTTTATCATCGACTTTAATCTGACCTTCACCTTTTAAAACTGAAACAAGAGTATAAGGTGCGACTGTTCTTTTAAAATTTGCTGATCCGTTTGAAATCAACCATTCATAAACACTAAAGAATGGTGTTTTAACAAAGGTTGTTACTTTGGCATCCCCGACCATTTTTGTTTGAATATCGAGTTCAGGAACTTTATTAGGCACATTAGTAACATCAATCGATTGTTGAATATGCAAGTCACGCTTCTTACCCGTTGTTGCATCCACACGGTCAAAATCGTAAACACGATATGTTGTATCACTACTTTGTTGCGTTTCAAGGACCATCACACCAGAACCAATGGCATGAATTGTACCACTAGGAACATAAAAGAAATCTCCCGCTTTAACAGGTACATGCGTAAATAAATCATCCCATCTTTCGTCATGAATCATTTCCGCTAATTCTTCACGTGTTTTAGCATGGTGCCCATAAATAAGTTCTGCCCCAGGTTCGGCTGAAATAACATACCAACATTCTGTTTTACCAAGTTCATGCTCATGTTGCATTGCATAAGTATCATCCGGATGTACTTGAACTGATAAATCTTGATTAGCATCTAAAATTTTAGTTAGAAGTGGAAAAACATCCCCTTTAGCATTACCAAAAACTTCACGATTTGAATCCCAGACTTCATTCAATGTTTTGCCAGCAAATGGACCATTCAAAACAGTACTTGGGCCATGTGAGTGTGCGGAAATAGCCCAAAGTTCACCAGTATGATTACTTGGAATATCATATCCAAAGACCGTTTTAAGATGATCACCACCCCAAATTTTTTCTTGTAATACAGGTTTTAAGAATAAAGGTTCTGTCATTAGTTGCTCTCTCCTTCGTTAAACATATTATTGGTTTATTTTATCATAAGCGGTTACATTTTTGAATGTTAATCGGTTACAATCCAGCTTTTTCCGTTAAAAAGCTTTCTATAATTTCATCTCGTTTTACCAAATAGAGACTATTATCACTCGTCGGATGTACCCTATTCGTTAAGACAACCAACCCGTCTTGCATGGATTGATCCATTATTATAAATGTTCCTGTATAACCAGTATGATAGACAGATAAGCAATCGCCATCTCCACGAAGATCCCAGCCAAGTGAACGACCCAAGCTTCTTGTAGGTGTTTGATCTGAGAATAACATTTGCGTCGTCTCCGGCCGTAATACTGGACGTTCAGGACCATCTGACATAAACCACTGCATAAATCGTAATAAGTCGGATACAGTGGAAAATAACCCTGCCGATCCACAATGTTCTTTTAAAATCCGTGCTTTGGGGTCATGAACAATACCCTTTAAAAGACCTAAGTCAGGAATAATCTCAGTTGGAACACTTCTTGAGATATTTGGACTAAAAGTACTATCAGTTAATCCTAAGGGATTTAAGACTTCTTGCTGCAATGCTTGCTGAACAGGAATTTTTAAAATACTTTCAATAATATATCCTAAAAAAATTAGTCCGATATCACTATAAATAACTTTTTTTCCAAGATTTTCACCATTACTTAGTCCGAATAGTGCTTGTTTTAAATCTGGTTCCGATAATTGATTTCGATTTTTAATATACCCTTGAAAATCTGCCGTATGCGTCAACATATGCCGTAAAGTCACCCGTTCGTCCTGATAATTTGGTAGGTATTTTTTTACGGAATCATCAACATTCAAACGACCCTCTTCTTGTAATTTTAAAATAAGAGTTGTTGTTCCTATCACTTTAGTTAGTGATGCAACGTCGTAAAGTGCATTGTCAGCTAATTGTTCAGTTTCAGGGACTAATTGCGAATATCCCAAATAGTTTTGATTGCTAATTGTATTATGATGGATAACCCCATATGAAGCACCAGGAACAATACCATCATTAACTAACTGTCGAATTTTATTTATCGTTTTAGGATATAGCAATCGTAATCACCCCTTTTGATTAATCTTCACAATTGTAAATTTACCTTTTTTAAAATCAACGTTACTAACACTAGCATTCTTCAAGAGCATCGTTGGAAGTTGATTTTTTTCTAAGCTGTCGATAAAACTTGATAACACAAGACCATGAGACACAATTAAAATATTTCCTCCCTGCGTCTGGTACTGATTCCCAATATCCGTTAATGTATCAATTATTCGACTAGTCATCTTATCATATGTTTCAGCTTGGCTAGTTCCTTCAAGCTCTGCGAACATATTTACTAAGTTTCTAAAGCGATTATGCCCTAAAACGGCCTGACTCACTTTAAAAAAACCAAATTTTTTAACAAGCATTGGAATTAAATCTTTATTTTTCATCTCTTCTAGTCGACCAAAATCGACTTCTCGAAGTCCTCTTAATGGTTGAAATTCAAACGAAGAGTCATGCTTTTCAAGAATAAAGTCCGCAGTATCTTGCGTTCGTTTTAAGTCACTTGTGTACACGGCTTCAAAATAGACATCTTTTAATTGTGTTCCCAAATTTCTAGCTGCCTCTCGCCCCTTGTGTGTCAGACGAGAATTAGTCACGCCTTGTAGCCTCTTTAATCTGTTCAATCGTGTTTGACCATGTCTTACTAAATAAAAATGAACTGTCTTCATCGCCTGCACCTCCATAAAATGGTTTATATTTGTACCTTCAAGTATACGCTACCATTAAGATTTTACCTAAGTAAAAACCTAAAATATATTTTTAAATTTAGTCTGTCTACGACTATAATAAAATAAATCAAAACATTTTCGTTTAAATTGGTATAATGAAGTAAATCATTTAGATGGGGAGTGTCACTTATGGCTAGTAATTCAGATTCTATATTCTTCGTCTTATCTTATGTCAGACGACATCCAGAAGACGTTTTCTTTTCACGCTTGACCTATACTAATTCAATAACCCTCGTCATACCAGGAAGCGTCAAAGTAGCTGATGCTGATATTTATTTTTTACCAGATAAACTAACTGTTAATCGTCTCACTGATGATTTCGTTTCAAAACACGGTGATTTATTAGATTACTTTAACGATAAATTAGATCATTCCATCCCTGACTATATGGACGTCTGGGTAACAACCGTGTATCTGACACATCATGATAAATATTTAATTGAACTTTCATTTGAACAAAATGTCTAAACAAAAAAGTGATTAAGCAGGTTCTGAAGTGAACCCCAAAAGTTGGAGTAAATATTAAGCGATCATCTGGTCGGTATGTTTTCGATATTCAATCGGAGACA